>JAITNR010000008.1 GCA_031290375.1 Prevotellaceae bacterium
AGCCTATAATACAAATTTTAGAAAAAAACTGACATCTCAAATCAACTGCAAAGGTAAAAAATAAATTGAAAAAATGCAAATAGTTTTTACAAAATAAAAAGGGGGGTGTTAAACTAAGATACAAAAAATAAATAGTCGTTCCTTATAATCGTAGTAATCATTTAATTTTCAATAAAATAAGTTCAAAAAAGTTTGGTATTTCCCACCAATTTTAGTGCCTTTGCAGCCTAAAAACCGGAAAATTATGTTAGGAAAATTGGCTTAATAGTCAAAAGTGAGTCACGAAGATTTTACTAATAGTCTGAATATATGGCACTTGAAATGGAATGATTTTTTGCTTGAACGGAGTATTTCCGAAACAACAGGAAAAAAGATTTTTACGCACAAAAAATTGAGAAGCGCCTGTCGAAGCATAAACTGTTTTTAAGGCATAAACTTACCGGCATATATGCAAAAAAGAGTTGTCTAATTAAACAACTCTTTTGAAAAAAACAGCCTGAATTATGTCCTCTTGAGTTAGTACAGGGCATTTTTAGCCTAAAATCTCCATTACACCGTCTTTGTTTTTTATGTAAAAGGCAATTAATCAAAATAAATGTTAAATATCCGTAATTTCGTTTTTTTAACTTTGAAAACAGTTAATATTCAAAGTTAATTTTTTAATTTTGCACTTTGAAAATAAAAGGACAGACAGCATACGGTCAGACGACTAAAAAAAGCAGTCTATACCTGATACCAACATCAAAAATATATAAATAATTTATGAATGAAACTATTGACATAAGGGAACTTAACGAGCGGATTGAGCGACAAAGCACATTTGTGGATACGCTTGTGATGGGTATGAACCAAAAAATTGTGGGGCAAAAGCACCTTGTAGAGTCGCTCCTGATAGGGTTGCTCTCTGACGGGCATATTTTGCTTGAAGGCGTGCCCGGACTTGCCAAAACATTGGCAATCAAAACATTGGCAGAACTGATTGATGCCGATTTCAATCGCATTCAATTTACGCCCGATTTGTTGCCCGCCGATGTAGTGGGAACGATGATTTACAGTCAAAAAAATGAGGAGTTTCACGTAAAAAAAGGTCCAATTTTTTCCAACTTTATCCTTGCGGACGAAATCAACCGTGCCCCTGCCAAAGTGCAGAGTGCCCTGCTCGAAGCTATGCAGGAGAGGCAGGTGTCCATCGGTGAAGAAACCTTCAAATTGCCCTCGCCATTTTTGGTGCTTGCAACGCAAAACCCTATCGAACAGGAAGGGACATACCCTCTACCTGAGGCACAAGTGGATAGATTTATGCTAAAAGTTGTGGTTGATTACCCAAAGAAAGAGGAGGAAAAACTGATTATCCGTCAAAATATGAATATTGAGCAGAGTCAAATAAAGCCTGTGATAGACACCAATGCAATTGTTGAGGCTCGAAAACTTATACGCGAAGTTTATATGGACGAGAAAATTGAACGTTATATAATTGATATTGTATTCGCTACTCGTTTCCCTGATGAATACGGCTTGAAAAAACTCAAGGGAATGATTTCATTTGGCGGCTCGCCTCGTGCCTCCATCAATCTGGCGTTGGCGGCAAAAGCGTATTCGTTTATCAGACGTAAAGGATACGTTGTACCTGAGGATATTCGTGCAGTTACGCACGATGTTTTGCGACACAGAATTGGACTTACCTACGAGGCTGAGGCAAACAATATAACATCCGAAGATATTATATATGAGATACTTAATGCTATAGAAGTGCCCTAATAATAATTGAATAATTGGATAACGGAATAGTAGAAAATCAGGTTGTTCGATTGAACAGTTATCAATTGCTGAATTGATGGAAACCAACGAATTGTTAAAAAAAGTACGGAAAATTGAGATAAAAACACGACGTCTGTCAAAAAATATTTTTGCAGGCGAATATCACACCGCTTTCAAGGGACGGGGGATGACATTTGCAGAAGTGCGTGAATATCAGTATGGTGATGACGTGCGTTCGATAGATTGGAATGTAACAGCTCGCTTTATGCGCCCTTACGTGAAGATTTATGAGGAGGAGCGCGAACTTACTGTTATGCTCCTGGTTGATGTGTCGAAGAGCAATACTTTTGGCTCTGTTCAAAATCTGAAAAGCGAGATTGTAAATGAAATAGCCGCAACACTTGCGTTTTCGGCTATTCAAAATAATGATAAAATTGGAGTAATTTTCTTTTCAGACAGAATTGAGGAATTTATTCCACCCAAAAAAGGACGTAAACACATACTTTTTATTATTCGCAAACTTATTGATTTTAAGCCTGTCGGGCAAGGTACTGATATTGAGGTGGCTTTGAAATTTCTCACAAATGTGATAAAAAAGCGTTGTACCGCATTTATTCTGTCCGATTTCATTGCGGCGAACAACTATCAGGAAGCAGCTATTGTAGCCAATCGCAAGCACGAACTGGTGAAACTCAGGATTTATGACAGACGAGATGAAGAAATGCCTAACGTTGGGCTAATTAAATTGAAGGATGCCGAAACTGAGCAGCGTATATGGATTGATACGGCAAATAAAAGGGTTAGAATGCAATATAAAAATTTTTGGAACGAAAAATCGTTGATTTCGCAAACAATAATGACCAAAGCCGGTGTCAAGTCACTCGACATCGAAACAGGACAGGATTATGTCAGATTGCTTTTGAGCCTTTTTAGAAGCAAAAAATAGTGATAAATAGTAAATTAATATTTTGAATAACGTGTCATTAAAAATTAAGATTTGTTGTTTTATTCTGCTGATAAACAATGTATTGATGTCAGCACAAAACTTTACCGTTGAGGCGAAAATCGACTCGACAATGATTCTTATCGGCGAGCAGTGTAATCTGACTTTTGAAATATCCCAACAGCCTGATACAAAAATAGTTACACCACTATTTATTGATTCCATTGTCAAAGGAATTGAAATTGTATCATGCAAATTTGACACAATAAAAAATCCGGATAACTATTTAATTGTCAGGCAAAAATATGTAATAACCTCGTTTGATTCGGCTCTTTACTATATACCTGAATTTAAGTTTGCCTGTGGAATGGACACCATTCTTAGCAACAGTCTTTCGTTAAAGGTAGTCTCCATACCGATTGACACAACTCAGCAAGAGATTTCGATTGCCGACATCAAACCCATTGTCAAAGCACCTTTTGATTGGGTATTAGTATTTAAAATTTTTCTCATCGTAGTGATTTGTTTATTTATAATTGCCTTATTTATATTTATTTATATCTATTTTTTCAAAAAGGAACCTAAAAAAGAGGAAGAAAAAGCACCTGCAATCACCAAGTTACCTCATGAAATCGCTTTAGAAAAACTTGAGGAAATCCGTCTGGAAAAAATTTGGCAGCATGGCAAAACCAAAGAGTATTACACACAAATTACCGATGTACTGCGTGAGTATATCGAAAAGCGTTTTTTGGTCAATACCCTTGAAAAAACGTCCTATGAAATTATTGATTCTCTGCAATTTGCCCGAAAAGAATATTTTGAGCAAGTTCTTAACATGCAAAAAATACTAATCACATCCGATTTGGTAAAATTTGCCAAATTGATACCCGACTTCAACTCCCATACCACCGTTCTGAACAACGCAGTGGAGTTCGTAAAAGAAACGCAATTAACAGAGAACAACGAGTAAACGTTTCTTGAAATTAAAAAATGAATTGATATTTTGAGAAATCAAAAAAGATGCTCCAGATACCAGCGATAGACTTCTGAAATCCCTTCTTTGAGCGAAGTCTTATGTTTCCAGCCACTGTTATGCAACCGACTTACATCTAACAATTTACGAGGAGTGCCGTCAGGTTTTGAAGTGTCATAAATCATTTTTCCGTTATAGGTGACAACCTCTTTTATCATAAGTGCCAGTTCATTGATAGTTAAATCTTCTCCCATTCCAACGTTGACGTGTATCTCTTCGGAATAGTTTAACATCAAATGCAATAGTGCATCGGCTAAGTCGTCAACATAAAGAAATTCCCTGAGAGGCGTTCCCGTGCCCCAAATCACAACTTCGGGCAAATTATTTACTTTCGCCTCGTGAAATTTTCGGATAAGAGCCGGCAAAACATGCGATGAATTCAAGTCAAAGTTATCATTTATTCCATACAAATTTGTCGGCATTGCCGAAATAAAATCACAACCGTATTGTCTGCGGTAAAATTTACACAATTCCAAGCCCGAAATTTTGGCAATTGCGTACGCTTCATTCGTCTGTTCCAACGTTCCCGTTAGCAGATACTCCTCCTTAACAGGCTGTTGAGCCATTTTGGGATAGATGCAGGAACTGCCCAGAAAGAGCAGTTTCTTAACACCGTTCAGATATGCCGAATGAATGATATTAAAGGCAATCATCGTATTGTTGTAAATAAATTCCGCCGGAAAAGTGTTGTTGGCGTGAATGCCACCTACTTTTGCCGCTGCAAGAAAAACATATTGCGGTTTTTCTTCTGCAAAAAATTTATTTACAGCACTTTGATTGCACAAATCAAGTTCTTTTGACGTGCGTAAAATCAAATTTTCATAACCGTTTTTTCTTAAAGTTCTGACAATAGCCGAACCAACCAAGCCGTTATGCCCTGCAATATAGATTTTTGATTTGTTCATATTGTAAAGTCCTTTGCTGATTGATGGATTAAATACGTTGTACTGTTTTCATATCGTGCTGCACCATTAGTTTTACCAGTTCCTCAAACGGCGTTTTAGTTGGATTCCAACCCAAAAGATTTTTTGCCTTTGTCGGATTGCCCAAGAGTTGTTCCACCTCTGCTGGACGAAAATATTGCGGGTCAACTTCAATTAATATTTTCCCTGTTTTTGTATCAATACCCTTTTCATTTTCGTTTTTTCCTTCCCAGCGCAAATTTATGCCTGCTTCGGCGAAAGCCAATTGGCAAAACTCTCTGACAGAGTGCATTTCGCCCGTTGCGATAACAAAATCTTCCGGCTTGCTGTTCTGCAAAATCAGCCACATACATTCAACGTAGTCTTTGGCATAGCCCCAATCTCTGAGTGCGTTGAGGTTCCCGAGGTAGAGTTTTTGCTGCAAGTTTTGCACAATTCGTGCTACAGCCAAAGTGATTTTCCGCGTTACAAAAGTTTCTCCTCTCCGCTCGCTTTCGTGGTTGAAAAGAATGCCATTGGCAGCGTACATTCCGTAAGCCTCGCGGTAGTTTTTCGTAATCCAGAAACCGTACATTTTTGCCACACCATAAGGCGAACGCGGATAAAACGGCGTTGTTTCACTCTGTGGTACTTCCATCACTTTCCCATATAATTCTGAGGTTGAGGCTTGATAAATTCTTGTTTTTTTTTCTATTTGTAAAATTCTTACAGCCTCCAATACTCTTAACGTTCCGATTGCATCGGTTTCTGCGGTATATTCAGGCACATCAAACGAAACCTTGACATGCGACTGGGCAGCAAGATTGTATATTTCGTCGGGTTGCACCTGTTGAATAATTCTGATAAGCGAACTTGAGTCGGTCATATCGCCGTAATGTAGATTGATAAGCCGTTTACGACTCATATCTTTTACCCATTCATCAAAATAGAGGTGTTCAATTCTACCTGTGTTGAATGTCGAAGAACGCCGCATAATGCCGTGAACTTCATACCCTTTCTCAATCAAAAATTCAGCCAGATAAGAACCGTCCTGTCCTGTAATTCCTGTAATCAACGCTGTTTTATTCATAATAAATATACGATAATCATTAAATATTTTTATACAAAGTTAATGTTTTTTTTGCAAAAGTCCTTTTGTAACGTTCCAGCGAAAAAGTATTAGTATGAAGCCTTTTTGTGGAGAAAGCCGCAAAATATAAAACAAACAAAGTACCACAGACGCCGCCCATTTAACCCCTTCGGCAAGTAGGCGTTTGAGATATTTTGTTTTGGAAAGTTCCAGGGTACGCAGTCGTTCGCTTTGCCCAATGGAGTAGGTTAGCCGATTAAAATAATATTTGGACAGTTTGGAGGATGGAATAATATGGTATAGTATGGCATCAGGCAAATAGTAAAATTTCATTCCTGCATTGGTCATTTTGTCAAAAATATCTTTTTCTTCTGCTCCGACAAGGCTATTGCCTCTACGTCCCAAATTCACATTGAACAAGCCTGTTGTATAGAATACTTTTTTGCGATAGGCTGCATTTCCTCCTCCGGGGAATTTACCTTTGGTAAATTTCTTGATTTTTTCGCCATGGTATAAATAACCTGTCAAAAGTACTTTGATGTAATGAGAAAACCATTTAGGTTCTTCAGTTTCGTAAACAGGAATAATAGCACCACCTGCTGCCATTGCCTCAGGATTTTTTTCAAAGAAACAAGAATATGTTTGCAGGTACTTTGCGTTTACTGTTGCATCATCATCCACATAAACCAAAATGTCGCCTTGCGCTTCTTCTATTCCGCGGTTACGGGCATATGATAAACCTTGGTTGCGTTCCTCAAAATAACGGAACTGAATGCCAGAATAATCCTGCGCAAAACAGCTACATTCAGCTTTGGTACTGTCAGTGCTGTTGTTATTTACCAATACAATTTCATAATTTTCTGTTGAAAAATCGTTATCAGCAATACTCTTCAGTACATTGTAGATGTATTTGTCGCGGTTGTATGTGCAAATGATAATACTTAACATAAGAACTATTTATATAACAGTAATTTAATGGTTTTAAAAATTACACTTGGCTGATACCAAGGCAGTTTGATATTAAAAACAGAAAATAATTTCTTTGTAAAAAGACAACAGACAATCCATCGACTCCAAAGAAAAGCATCAAAGTCTGTTTGTCGGTATTTTTTTATCTCTTTATTCCTCTGTGAAAGGAGTTTAAACCAATTTTTCTCATCTTGTAAATTGGTTGCTAAAACATTTTTTTTTTGCCCCAAATGATATAAACGAAACGAAAACAAATGCAAATTAAAGTTCTTTTCGGATATATGCTTTCCTATAAAATTTTGTAGATAAGGATTTAACAATGTAGATTTTTCTCTTATTTGATAATCTTCGTTTAGCACAGAAATATTAGAATTGTGCCAGCGGTATTTTAACAGGAAATGAGGAATATTGGCTATTTTCACTCCTGTATTAACCATACGAAGCCACAAATCGAAATCTTCGTTGTGTAATGCTGTCGGATTGTATTTGAACTTTTGTAACACATCAGTACGAATCATTGTTGTGGGATGGATAAGCGGAACTGTAAATAACAAACTTATTTTTAACAGATTATCACAGTCTATATTTTTTATTCTCCCTGTTCTTTCACTTGTATCGTTGATAAGATAAGCCCACGAACCGCACAAGGCATAATTGGGATGTTTTTCCAAAAAAGTGACTTGTTTCCTAAACCTGTTAGGCAGACTGACATCATCGGCATCCATACGAGCGATATATTTCCCCTTGCATAATCCTATTCCCTTATTTAAAGTAGCAATTAGTCCTATATTTGTTTCGTTTTCAAAATATTTAATTCTTTCATCTGTGTATGAAAAAATCAATTCTTTGCTTCTATCTATAGAACCGTCATTTACAATAATCAGTTCAAAATTTTTAAATGTTTGATTTAAAACACTATCTATTGCTTCGGTCAAATACTTTTCAGCGTTGTAGGCAGGCATAAGTACTGATATAAATGGATTTTTGTTTATTATAATTTTATCCATTGTCCAAGTGCTAAATAATTACCTCCAATTGCCGTATTACTCCATTTTGCTGGCGTAATTACTATTTTTTCATCGTTTTTGTTTAGCCACGCTGCCCACCAACTGAATGTACTGTTGGCAATGATATTGTGCCGACATACACTCATCAATTGCATATCGCGAAAGCTATTCTTTCCTGTGTTCCAATCCACAAACAACACTTTTCCAAGGGGGAAATTTTCTTTTGCCCAAACCATATCGTCCGAAAAAACAACAAATTCGGGGTTTTCTATCCTGGTCCTGATAAATTCTATCGCACGAACGTAATAATCTAGCGTGCAAATGCTGCCAAGAGTCTTCAGATTTTCAGGTTTCAAATAATCCCCCCGTCTCATGTGAATGCTAACCGAATTTGTTTTAGATATATGTTTTGCAGTTTCAATATTTTTTCCGTACTCAAAAGGAACGAACTCAAAATCCTTGAGTATTTGTGCCCGTATATCGCCAACATAACCATGTTGTTGCCAATATCCGCAAAAAACCGATTCGTAAAACCTTCGTCCCTTAATGTCTATTTCGCTGTCTTTTCCTACAAAGCGGAAATGATTGTTCCAGCAAAGCGCAAAAATAGAATGTTTAATACTACGAACAAGATAAGGAGCAGTTGTTTTGTTCTCAATGCGGATATTTGGAAATATTCGCTGCAATTCAAAGCCTGTATGTCTGTACAGTTGCTTCGACGAAGTATCAAAATACGGTTTAAATCCTTTTTCCCACAAATAGCGATAAAAAGCATATTGAAACATTTGATTTCCTAAACCACCGGCACAACAAACTATTTTCATACAAATTTTATTAAATACTTTTAAATTTTGTTATGCTCTGTCGGAAAGTAACGGGGTTTTGACATTTTGAAAAGTTTAATTAATAATTCATATTGAATATTCATTTAATTCATTCATAAAGTTCAATTTTATTAGAGTGAACACTTCTTTTTTCTTCTGGTGGAATTTGCATATAATCTCCATAAGCTCTTTTTAGATAACCATCAGGATTTGCAGGTGCCATAAATTCATGATTTTCAAAAACGATAGATTTTAACGGAAAAATGTCTTTTTTGCAATGTTGAGTAAACGAAGATATTCCATACGAGAGTATCAAATTATTTTTACCAACTAAAAAGTTACAATTTCTTGCCATCTGTACCAATATCACAGAGGGTATCCATATCAAGCAGCCAATGATATATTCCAATCTGCTTTTTGTGATATGTTTCAAGCGTCTAAAAGCACGACCGTAGAAAAAATCTACGATGGTCTTAATCTTACGGCTTCCTTTTTCGTAGCAAAAAATGTCAATAAACACTCCTTGATATTTTAAGTTGAGATTGGTACCAGTATCAACCAAAAAAGAATTTTTATCTCTTACTTTTGCAAATTTCATACAATAACATTCATCTGTTGATGCGTCCTGAAAAGCCAAATTATCAGGCAACTCTTTTTTTAGTACTCTGCACAGGAGTTTGTGATCTTTTCGCATTAGGGCAATGTCGAGGTCATCATCCCATGGGATAAAACCGCCATGTCGTACAGCTCCCAATAAAGTTCCCCAATCAAGCCAATAGGGAATATTGTGTTTTTTGCAAATTTTATCTACCTCAAGAAGAATGTCTAACATTCTTAGTTGTGCTTTGCGCAGAAGCGTTCCTTCTTCGTTGTATTTTGATAAATCTTCTTGCATATTATTTGTTTTTGGTAATAAAACTAACTGCAAAGGTAATATCTTTTTTTGAAATAACGCGTGGGTTGTTGCCCAATCTTTCAGCATTTACGTTGTTTATCCTGACTTCGACGGTCAAAAATCACAAAGTACTATTACTCAATGACTTACCAAAACAGCGAGCCACTACATTTTTTAATTTTCGAGTAATTGATAAGGCACTAAACTTCGGTGTTTTTTCATTGCTTGATATATTGTTTGTGTGTCTTTTGACGTTTTGGCAG
>JAITNR010000010.1 GCA_031290375.1 Prevotellaceae bacterium
AAATTTGTACTTTTGTGCATTGATTAATCTGTGTTTAAGATATCACAAAGATAATCAATGCGGCGGGATTTTGTATCCCGCTTTTTTTTTTATGAATGGTTTAGCGGACAGTAGTGAAAAATATTATCTAATTCTCAATTATTTTTTATACCTTTGCGAAAAAAAAGAAGTAAATGAAAACCATAATCGAATTTTTAAAGAGCAGGTTTCTGTGGGTTAATATTTTAATAGCCATAGTCGTAGTTTTTGTGATATGCTTTTTGATTTTAATGTTCTTAAAAGGCTACACCAGGCACGGAGAATCGGTTGAAGTGCCTGTGCTGGTAGGCTATTACGAGAATGAAGCAGAGCAGATTGTCAAGGAAAACCAGTTGAAAATAGAAATAGTGGATTCGGTCTATCTGCGTGATACTCAGCCGGGTATCATTGTAGAGCAGACACCCAGAGCGGGCACAACGGTTAAACACGACAGGATAATTTTTCTTACAGTCAATGCCATGACAAAAAAAATCATTCCGTTGCCCAATCTTATAAACGTATCCGAACGTCAAGCTACATATACATTGTCTTCGTTGGGCTTTGAGGTTGGCAATGTGGAGATTGTGCCTTCGGAATTTTCAGATTTGGTGCTTGACGTCAAGTATAAAGGCTATTCTGTTGCGGCAGGCGAAAAACTCGTTGATGGAGCATCTCTTACGCTTGTAGTTGGCGAAAACGGCGCATCATATCAAGGGCAAATGGCATTTGTCCCCGACCTTGCAGAACTTTTTTTGCCTGATGCTCAGAAAGTTATCAGTGAAAAAAATCTGGTTGTAGGGTATATGGATTTCGATGTAATGCCTGCAAACGAGGACGATAAAAAACTGTACAGGGTTTATCGTCAAAATCCCGAGCGTGGCGAAAGTGTAATTCCCGGCAAAAGGATTGATATTTACCTGAGTAAAGATGCAAATAAGGCACAAAAGATTAAGGGGCAGCGACAGAAAGACGACTTTTTTTAAATGCTTTGATTAAAGTTTTTTGCGTCATCGAAAAGGTTATAGCCCTAAGCAATACGGACAATTCAGGTTACATATTTATTTACAAAGAAAAGTCTAAATGCAACGGGCAAAATAACTAAGGCATGTGAAATAAATAACATATTAAGCTATAATTTATAACTATCTATTTTACAGAATACAATATTTAAAAACCGTTATAAGTTATTTATTTTTCGTTACTAAAACAGTAGAACGGTTTGTCGCTCCGTCATCAGGCGGAGAGGAAAGTCCGGGCAACACAGGGCAACCATATTTCCTAACAGGAAGTCGGCTGTGAAGTCGAATTAGCGTAACAGAAAACAACCGCCAAGGCGTTTTTTCTCTCCTTTTTTGTGAAGCAGAAACGCAGGTAAGGGTGAAAAGGTGGGGTAAGAGCCTACCGACAGGTTTGGCAACAAACTTGTGCCGTACGCGTTATGGGTTGAAAGTCCAAGTAAACCGACATCTGAGGGCTGCTCGTCCAAGTCGGAGGGTAGGACGATAGAGGCAAATGGCAACATCTGTCCCAGATAAATGACAAACATTCCATAAACGGAATACAGGATCCGGCTTATAGTTCTACTGTTTTTTTTATAAATCTATTCAGAAATAAAAAGCGGTTGCCATAGACAACCGTTTTTTTTGTGTAGTTACTTAAAAAAGATTATTTTTTTTTATTTTTATCTCATGCGATTTTTGCGTTGCCATTTTGAGTTGTAGTCTTCGAGACAGTTGCACGGTTCTTTGTTGCCCAAGTCGAATAGCAGGGTAAACTTTATACCAACCAACAGTGGATTGACCGCTTTATCTATTGCTCTGATTGATGTGAAAATAGAGTTATGTTGCAAGTTTAACACATTGGCAGAGCCATCGGGAGCATAAGGAGCAGATACAAATTCGCCGTTCGGTATTACGTCTGTTCTTACATTTTTTCCCCCTATTGGATTTACGTTGAGAACGCCGTAGTCTGCAAATGCTGCTATACGATAATGAAAACGTGTTTTGTTTTTGTTGAAAAACATTATTTTGCCTATTTCCAATGATGCAACCACACTATAATTAAGGCTTATGTCTTGTTTGCTTGATGTTTTGCCACCGCCATAATAATTTGGTGGCATTTCTATAAGGTGAGGATAAATTCCTCCGGCACTACTGATAACTGATTTTGTATTGGCAAATCCCAAGACATTTAATCCAAATTTACCACCAGCCAAAAAATAGATACTTTGAAATCTTGCACCCATCATCAACGGGATATTAACATATCCTATGCTATAATTGTCTCTGTATTTGTCAAAGTCATATCTCATAACAAATGGATCACCCTCTTTGTCTATCATTCCGCCTTGTTCCACATTTACATAATGCTTGCCATTTGCACCTATTACTATTTCTCCAAGCTCAACACGTAACCTATCAATCTTGTGTGTCGAATTTTTAAAGTCAAACTCAGCACCTACAGACAGCAAGAACTTTCTGTGTTGAAACTCAAAGCCCAAACCCAAAAGCCCTCCCGGTCCTCCGATTGACTTGTATATATTGGGAAGTCCTAACTCTGCGCTACCGATATCGGCATGCAACAAATTAGCGTAACCTACTGCTCCCCAGAAACTTAGGTAATACTTATTAAGGTATTGAGCATACGAAGATGACACTGAGAAAAAACTGAATGCCACAATCAATGAAACTCCGATGAATTTTGTTTTTTGATTCATAATATATCGTTATTTTTCTGTTTATTCTTTTACAAAATTTTTATTTTTTTAACATTAAATATCTTGTCGAAACACTAATAATACAAAATATGACTTTAAAAATGCAATAACTCATTGTTGTCTGCAAAATTTTCACAGCATGTTCAAAGCCACCAAAATAAGACAAACCTGCACTTGTAACAGGCTGAAAACGAACACTTGTGTTGTAAAAAAACGCTTTTACAACAATCCAAAATCAAGTGTATTGTATGATGATTTTTAGTCATTACGAAAACCAAAAAAATAAACTACAAAGATAAAAGAAATATTTTAAATGGCAAATAAAAATTTTTATTTTTTTTTACATTTTAATACTTTAACGTTTGAACTTGATTTTTGTTGTGCAGTAAAAAAATATTTTTTTTCTCAGAAAAAAATGTTACCTTTGCTCTTAGAAACAAAGTGATATTAATTGTAATAAAAAATCATATAAATTATGAAATTAACAGTTTCAAGAACCGAATTATTTAACAAACTTTCGGCTGTTGGTAAGGTTATCAACCCTAAAACACCAATGCCTGTTGCCGAAAATTTTCTTTTCAACATAGAAAAGAGCAAAATTACTATTACTGCTACCGATTTGGAAACGACTTTGACCTCAGTTTTATCGCTCGAAGACGAAGTGGGTGAAATGATTTTGGCAGTTTCTCCCAAACTTATTGAAGTGCTGAAAGAGATGCCTGAGCAGCTTATTCATTTCAACATTGATGAAGACAGTTTTAAAATTGACATTACCAACGAAAGTGGCAATTATAAGGGTGATTTTCTCGGAATTAACGTGGGCAAAGAGGGAGAGGAATTTCCAAAACCAAGAGAAATAAGCGAAGAAAATCAGTCGTTTGAACTCGCAAGTGAAGTGTTGTTTAATGGAATATACAAAACTTCATTTGCAATGGCAGAAGAGGACTCTCGCCCAACTATGACGGGCATTTTGTTCGACATCTTCCCCGAAAATATCACTTTTGTTGCCACAGATGCACATAAGTTGGTTAAATACAATGCGTTAGGTATGAGCAATGGCTTTGAAGCCTCATTTATTTTGCCCAAAAAGCCTGCTCAAACTCTAAAAAATATTGTGGTGAAATCTGACGACATGGTTAAAATCAGTTTTGACGAAAAAAATATTGTGTTTGAACTGCCCGATTTTATGATGAAATGTCGCAGAATTGAGGGACGCTATCCTAACTATAACACTGTTATTCAACAGAATAATCCGTTTAAGATGATTGTGGACAGGGGGGTGCTTCTGTCGGCAGTAAAGAGGGTTAAGGTGTTTTCCAACGAAGGCACAGGCTTGATCAAACTGAATATCACAGAGAATAACCTCAATATTTCTGCGCAGGATATTGATTTTTCTACCTCTGCCGATGAAACTTTGGTTTGTCAATATGGCGATGATGTGCTGGAAATCAGTTTCAAGGCAAAACTGCTTGAAGAAATATTGTCGAATATTTCCTCAACTGAAGTTGTGTTTGAACTTACTGATTCCACTAAGCCCGGTATCATAGTTCCCTTGAAAAATGAGGAGAAAGAGGAGTTGCTTATGTTGCTTATGCCGATGTTTTTAAATTAATATTCTATTTCGATTTGCAGTGTGCGATATTCGGTTTGCGATTATCGCACACTTTTATCTCTTATTCAGACGGTATAATCAAGTGCAAAGACGCAACACAACTTTGCATTATTCATAATCACTAAATATAAAAATGTCCAACACATTATCAGACATAAACTCCTTATTACAAGCGATTTACCCAAGACGCGAGGCTGGGGCTGTTGCCTCTTTGCTTTTGCAGAAAATTGTTGGGGCAAGTGCTTCTGATGTGCTGTTGGGCAATTTTGAGTTGTCCAAAGTGCAGTTGCAAAATATTGAGATGGCACTCGAACGGCTGAAACTCAACGAACCAATACAGTATGTTTTGGGGCAAACGGAATTTTGCGGATTGCCGTTTAAAACGGACAAACGAGCCTTAATTCCGCGTCCTGAAACCGAAGAGTTAGTTTCTTGGGTTTTATCTCTAAAAAGCAATGCAGAAGTAAGGGTAGTTCTTGATATTTGTACAGGAAGTGGATGTATTGCAGTAACTTTGGCGAAAAATCTGCCTGATGCAAAAGTTTTCGCCCTTGACATTTCGCTTGATGCCTTGAGCCTTGCGCAAGAAAATGCTGTTTTAAATGCTGTTCAGATAGAATTTTTGCATTGTAACATCTTGAAAACCGATGATTTAGGTGAAAAATTTGACATCATAGTCTCAAATCCGCCTTACGTTCTTCTGTCTGAAAAGCAGTTTATGAGACCTAATGTGCTTGATTATGAGCCTGAAATAGCACTTTTTGTGTCGGAAGAAAACCCTTTGATTTTTTATGAACACATTGCCCATTTTGCACAAAAACACCTCAATAAAAATGGGTGTTTGTTTTTTGAAATCAATCAACAGTTTGGTAATCAAATAGTTGAATTATTACAAAAATATCAATTCAAAAATATTGAGCTGAAAAAAGATATTTCAGGTAATGATAGAATGTGTCTAATTAACAGTTGAAAGTTGAAAATTAGGGACAAAACCTTGTAGTAGTAGGATAGGGTAGGGGAGAGCAGTGGCACCTTACCGCAAGAGAACAAATGTAAATAATGCGCTGAAAGGCATAAGCGAATAACAATATTGAATAGTATTGGCTTGTTATTTGAAAACGAAACAGTATATTTGGTTTTCCCTTGATATGCCTGAGGTACAGTGTTAGGTTGAGGCTAAAAATAAGTTGTAAATGTTTTATAATCAATAAATTAAAAATTCTATTTTATTGTTACTTGAATCGCTGTTGGAACGCTGTAAAGACAAAATTAACAACCAATGACAAGATGGAAAACAGTATTGACAAAAATTTAATTAAAAAATTGTTGTTGCAACGGGACAAATTTGCTCACAAGGGCGATTTTGGACGCACGCTTCTGATTTGCGGTTCGGAGTCAATGGCTGGAGCGGCTTTTTTGACTACGGGTGGGGCGTTGCGGTCGGGTTGCGGATACGTTCATACGCTTTTGCCTCAAAAATACGTTGTGGCTTTGACAGCAAGGTTTCCTTCAGCATTGATTATCAGCGAGAAAAAAGACTGCTTTTCTCAAATACCGGAAAATTTGGAGCGATTTTCATCTGTAGGTATCGGCTGCGGGTTGGGCAAACATAAGGATACGGCTTTTGCCCTTGAAAATCTTTTGAAAAACTACGACAAGCCAATGGTAATTGATGCGGACGCATTAAATATTATATCTCAAAATACTGATTTACTGGATTATATCCCTGAAAGTTCGATTCTTACTCCTCATCTCAAAGAGTTGGAACGGCTGATTGGTACTTGGCAATGCGATGAAGAAAAGATGAATTTAACGAGTAACTTTGCAGAAAAATACGGTGTAATAGTACTGGTAAAAGGCTATAATACAATGATTTGCCTTCCCTGCAAAAAACGTTTTTTCAATACAACAGGCAATGCCTTTTTGGCAAAAGCTGGTTCGGGTGATGTGCTTACAGGCTTGCTTGCTGGTTTGCTTGCACGCGGCTACAAGCCGTTTGAGGCGGCAGCAATTGGGGCTTACTATCATGGACTTGCGGGCGAAATGGCAGAGCGGGCTATCAGTGGAGAAAGTTACAACAGTGCCGATTTGATTGATTTCATAAGGATTTAGTTATTACCATTTCACAATTTTTGCAATCGAACAAAAGTTTGAATTTTTGTTTGTTATCCACCAAATAGAGTGGTTCAACAACCTTTTTTTGCGGTTTTTGTTTGTGGCATAAGCCGAAAGAGAATTTCAGGCAATGCTTTGTTCTCATTAATTCGGCGGGTGATGGCTTTTGTTGCTCAAAAGCGGGTTGAGCAGACTTTACGCCATGTCTGACGTAAAAATCCTTTGCCTTGCTATTATGGATATTTGCGTGATAATCAAGATATTGTTCAGGGAAAGTGTGTGTCGTTTTTTGGTGTTTTACATTTTGCTTTTCAAAAGTCGCTGCCCTTGTTTGCAAGAGCATATCAATCAACATATTTCTTGCCTCAACAATCTTTGAAACAGGTACGAACCATATTTTCTTCAAATCAAAGTTTATTTCTGTCGTTTCAAAAATTGTGTTTCCAAGTTTGCTTAGACTTTCTCTGTAGGTATCTTCAAGTTTTTGCGGATTTTTGCCTTCAATTAATTCTGTTTCAAGTATATAGTTGGCGTTGCGGTTATCCTCGTCAGTTATTCCAAACCTTAATCCGTTTTTTTCTTGTGAAACATAGATTTTAACAGCAATTTTCCTTTTGGAAGAGTTGTTTTCCAACAATTTGGCAAAATTATTGTCAAAATTTCTAAAAACTTCCGTATTTGGCTCAATTTTGGGCATAATGTGCGGAAAAATCATATTATTTTCACACCTGTTTACTTTAAAACCAATAAGTTCACCAACTTTATTAAACGCACAAAGTCCATCTGAATTATTAAGTTTTTCGTTCGTTTTTAGCAATATAGAATTGTCAAACATCTTTTCAACTGTCCCAATCTTTTCTCCCATTGATTTTGGAGTGCGAAATTCGGCAATATTTTTTTCTCTTTGATTCAAAAAATATGAGGTTGCACCTCTGAAAAAAGTTTTTCCAATATTGGGTAAAAAATTAAATTCGGTTTTGCCCGAAGATGCCCTTTTATATCCCTTTGACTCAATAATTTCGTCAAGTTTTTGCCTGTAAAAAGCAGTTGTATTTTTTACATAATCAATATTTTTCAGTCGTCCCTCAATTTTGAACGAAGTAATGCCAACATCAATCAAATTTTCGATATAATCAGATGCCTGAAAATCTTTAAGCGACAGTAAATGAGCATTTTGTGCAATCACATTATCTTTACAATCTATCAGGGAATATTTTTGCCGACACATTTGAGCACATTTACCTTTGTTGGCACTGCGATTGCCAAGTGCTTGACTCATATAGCATTGTCCGCTGTAACAGACGCACAACGCACCGTGTATAAAACATTCCAAACGAACAGAGGTATCTTGATTAATTTCAGCTATTTGCTGTAAAGACAACTCCCTTGCAAGTACAACCTGCGCAAATCCGCAACGTTCCAAAAACTGTACCTTTTCAACCGAACGGTTGTCGCATTGAGTACTCGCGTGGAGTTCGATGCCGGGCAAATCAAGCTCCAAAATACCCATATCCTGAATTATCAACGCATCAACATCTGCTAGGTAAAGTTGCCAAATCAATTTTTGAACCTCGGATAGTTCTCCGTCCGTAAGAATGGTATTCAGGGTAATGTATATTTTAGCATAATACAAATGTGCAAAATCGACTAACTTTTTGATGTCCTCCAACGAATTGCCCGCAGCGGCTCGAGCCGAAAAATCGGACGCTCCAATATAAACAGCGTCAGCACCGTGAAGAATGGCAGCAATGCCCGTTGCCAAATCCTTTGCAGGCGACAAAAGTTCAATCTTTTTATACATTTTTGCGAGGGAATTATTATTGTTTTTCTTGCTAATTCAAAAAACAGGAAAAGAATTACTCCTTTCCTGTTTGTCTTGAAAATTTACTAAATACAAAAAAATTATTCGGCAACAACGTGAATGTTGATAATCGACTGAATTTCTTTGTGGAGTTTTACAACAGCCGTATAATCGCCAACCTCTTTGATTGTCTCTTTGATAACGATAATTTTTCTGTCAATATCAAAGCCCTCTTTTGCCAATGCCTCAGCCACTTGTATGTTATTTACAGAACCAAAAATGGTGCCTGTTGAACTTGCCTTGACGCCGATTGTGAGAGTGATACCGTTAAGTCTGGCTGCAATGGTGTCGGCTTCGTCTTTGACTCTGGCTAACTTGTGAGCACGTTGTTTTATGTCTTCCGCCAAAACTTTTTTTGCCGATACGCTTGCTATAACCGCTTTACCGGCAGGAATCAAATAGTTACGTCCGTAACCGTCTTTTACTTTTACTACATCATATTTGTAGCCAAGATTTTGAACATCTTCTTTTAAAATAATTTCCATAAATTTTCCTCCTGTTTTTTTATTTCATCATATCGGTTACATAGGGAAGCAAAGCCAAATGTCTTGCTCTTTTGACTGCCTGAGCCACTTTACGTTGAAACTTCAACGAGGTGCCAGTAATTCTGCGGGGAAGAATTTTCCCCTGCTCATTGAGAAATTTTTTCAAAAATTCGGGATCTTTGTAATCAATGTACTTGATACCACTCTTTTTGAAACGACAATATTTCTTCTTGCTGTTATCCATTGCCGCAGGAATGAGATAACGAATTTCCGAATTGTTTGTTGCTGCCATTTTTAGTCCTCCATTGGTTTTGCGGCTATATTTTCGCCATGTTCAACATTCTTTTTTATGCGTCTTGCAGCATATTCATAAGCATACTTGTCCAAACGGAAAGTAAGAAAACGGATAACCCGTTCGTCTCGCCGGAATTGAGTTTCAAGAGTTTCAATCAACGAAGGTTCGCCACTGAACTGTAAAATGACATAAAATCCAGTGGATTTTTTTTCGATAGGGTAGGCGAGTTTTTTCAAACCCCATAACTCCTCATTCTCAATCTCGGCACCGTTGTCAACGAGCAAAGACTTGAATTTTTCTACTGCCTCCTTCATCTGTGCATCAGACAAAACGGGAGTTAGGATGAAGGCAGTTTCATAATGATTCAACATAAACTTTATTAAAAATTAATTAATTAGATTTGTTTAAAAACGGCTGCAAAGGTACTATTTTTTTTTGACTTGGCAATTTTTTTTTAATTATAATTTTTCTAATAGTAATGTAAGCGATACTCTTTCCATGAAAAAAATATTTAACCTTTTTTAACCTAAAAAATCAAAAAAAAACATATTGCATATTCAAAAATAATACGTACATTTGCAATACCTTGTAAAAATTAATATATAACAATTTTAAATTAAAATTCACTACTGTCCGCTAAACCATTCATAAAAAAAAAGCGGGATACAAAATCCCGCCGCATTGATTATCTTTGTGATCTCTTGAAATACAGATTAATCAATGCACAAAAGTACAAATTTTAGCGGACAGCCACTGCTAAATCAGCTATTATTTTTTGTAAATGGCTCAAAAATAAGGAAAATAGCGGCAAAACACAATGCGGAAC
>JAITNR010000016.1 GCA_031290375.1 Prevotellaceae bacterium
TTAATTATCAAAATTTTAACAGCATTTTTTTGCAACAAAATAACACTGCTTCCGAGATTATTTTTGGCAATACATATTTTACTTGTTTACAGTAAGTTAATTTTTAGAAGTGCCCTAAAAAATATTTGCTGGAGAACGTAGAATGCGGGGGTTTATTTTACTTTCTGCTGACGAGGTTTTACAAAATCGCGCCAGCAGGCTATTTATTTTCTGTATAATCTTCAGACAATTTTTTTGTATTAAGATTATAAAAATAAATAGATGCATCCCCATTACTTATTATCACTTTTGTCAACCGATTTCCATTATATATGCGTAGCCAAGTAGGAGTGTTTAACATTTTGTAAATATTGTCAGCAATTAAACAAATTCTTACTATCTGCTCTCCTTTGCTGTTTATATAACCATAATATTGACGGTCTAAATGTAAATCGTATTCATAATAACACGATTTATGAAAATCGTACAAATAATCATAATTTTCCGGAATAGGCTCAATTATTTCCCATATAGTATCTCCATTTACTACTTTGTTTTTTTTAACAGGTATATAAAATTGCGTTTGCCCTGTACTTAAAGTTGCGTTGGTCGGTTGAAACTACGATTGGTAAGCAACATTTACTACTTGGCACGTACTTTTTTATTCTTATTTTCTAACAATAAAAACATTTTTTTTTTGTTTTTTTAATTATTAAAAACTAACTTTGTGGATTAAAATTAAAGATTACTTATACAGTTATGAGTTACTTAAAATTTGACAGGGTACTGCTCACAAACCTCGAACAGTCACTCAACAAGGAGTTTTTGCGAACAAATATGTCGGGAGCTTATGCAAGTTCGTCTATAATTGACTGCAATACAAGGAAATATCACGGGCTTTTGGTCGTTCCAATACCCGAAATTGACAGGGACAATCATGTATTGTTGTCCTCTTTGGACGAAACTGTCATTCAGCACAACGCAGAGTTTAATCTCGGCATTCACAATTACAGGGACAACTATTTCAGTCCGAAGGGGCACAAATACATTCGGGAGTTCCACATTGACGGTATCCCCACCACCATTTATCGTATTGGTGGTGTGATACTCAAAAAAGAGCGGATTTTCAAGGTCAATGAGGACAAAATCCTTATCCGTTACACGCTACTTGAGGCTCATTCGCCTACTACATTGAGGCTTAAGCCGTTTTTGGCATTCAGAAGCGTTAATAATATCACTTATGAAAATAACGCCATAAATACAGATTATCAGGAGGTTAATAATGGGGTAAGTTTTTGTTTGTATAAAAACTATCCTAATCTTGTGATGCAGACCAATATTAAATCAAAATTCGTTTCCAGCCCCGATTGGTACAAGGGAATAGAGTATTATAAAGAACAGGAACGAGGCTATGATTATGTTGAAGATTTGTTTGTGCCCGGCTATTTTGAATTGAACATAAAGAAAGACGAACCTGTGGTTTTTGTTGCGGGGACAGATGGAATTTCAACAAAATCAATAAAGAGCACTTTTGAAAATGAGGTAAAAAAAGTTGAGCAGGGCGACAATTTTTATAACTGTTTGAAGAATGCCGCCAAAGAGTTTTATATTAAGAAAAACGATGACTACTATATGGTTGCAGCTTACCCCTGGTTTAAGTTCAGGTCGAGGGACTCTCTGATTGCCCTGCCGGGCTGTTCGCTTGCAATAGACAACAAACAGAAGTTTGAGAACGTAATAGACACCTTTACGCGTGCAATTGACGATTTTATGTCAAAAAAAGAAAAATCTACGCTTCTCAGGGAAATTGCTCTGCCCGATGTGCTTTTGTGGTATATTTGGAATATCCAGCAATATGCCTTGTTTGTTTCGATGGAGAGTGCTGCTGAGAAGTTTGGCAACATAGTTTTGAATATTATCAATTTTATAAGAAATCGAAAACATCCCAATCTTTTTCTGCAAGAAAACGGCTTGCTTTACACCGATGGCAAGCAAAAGCCTGTAACGTGGATGAATGCTGTAGAAAACGATTTGCCTATAACCCCGCGAAGCGGTTATGTTGTAGAAATTAATGCCTTGTGGTATAATGATTTGTGTTTTGCTGCTGAAATTGCCAAAATAATGGGCAATCAAAAGCAAAGCGATATGATTTCTTACAGGGCAAATGATACCAAAAATTCATTTGTAAGAAAATTCTGGAATGGAACTTATCTGTTTGATTTCGTTGATAATGGCTATCCTGATTGGGAGGTGCGACCGAATATGATTTTTGCCGTATCATTGCCCCATTCTCCGTTAGACAAAAAGCAGCAAAAATCGGTTGTGGATATTGTTACAAAGGAACTTCTTACTGTCAGGGGGCTTCGATCGCTCAGTCCCAAAAGTGGAATGTACCGTCCCAACTACATTGGCGGTCATCTGGAACGCAACCGCAATTATCACAATGGACCTGTTTGGGCGTGGATACTTGGAGCTTATGCCGAAGCTTATGTCAAAATCTACAGGCAGAGTGGAATTTCGTTCCTGCGCAGGATATTTGCAACTTTTGAAAGCGAACTCAAAGAACTGACGGTCGGTACCTTATCCGAACTATATGACGGTAATCCGCCCTTCAAGGGACATGGCGCAATGAGTTATGCCCCCACTGTTGCCGAAATTTTAAGAGCAATGAAAATAATTGAAAATGAAGAATTAAAAATTGAAAATTAAAAATACAGGACAAAAGATGTTGGATAAAAAAGATGTACAAATATTATCGTTAAACAAATTGAGCGTAGAGTATTTTTGATACTCCATTCTCAGTTTTAAATTCTCAATTTCGTATGAAAGTATTAATGTTTGGGTGGGAATTTCCGCCACATATTCTTGGCGGACTTGGAACGGCGAGTTACGGCTTGACCAAAGGTATGTCGTTGCAACAGGATATGGAAATAACTTTTGTTATACCAAATCCTTTTGGCGATGAAGATGCAAGTTTTTTACGGATAATAGGGGCAAATCAAGTGCCTGTCGTTTGGAAAGATTTAGACCATAGCTATGTGATAAGTCGAGTTGCAAATGCCGATGAATACTTTCATCTTCGTAACGGCATCAGATACGATTTCGGGCGAATATGGACTAATGATTTGGGGTGTGTGGATTTTTCGGGCAGGTATCCCGACAATTTGATTGAAGAGATATACAATTATGAAGCGGTTGCTAGTGTTATTGCCAATTCGGTGAGTTTTGACGTAATTCACTCGCACGATTGGGTGGCGTATCCTGCGGGTATTTTTGCGAAAAATATTTCGGGCAAACCGCTTGTTATTCACGTTCACGCAACGGATTACGACAGAAGCAGAGGCAATGTAAATCCGGATGTTTACCGCATAGAGAAAGCAGGAATGGATGCGGCTAACCACATAATTACCGTCAGCAATCTCACACGTCAAACCGTTATCGAAAAATACAACATCAACCCTGACAAGATTACAACAGTGCATAATGCAGTTGAACCGCTTGATTTCGTTGATGAACTGCACAAAACCGAACGTAGTGACAGAGTTGTTGCTTTTCTGGGCAGAATAACCATGCAGAAAGGACCGGAGTATTTTGTTGAGGTGGCAGAGAAAGTGCTGAAATACACCAAAGGAGTGCGATTTATAATGGCAGGTTCCGGCGATATGATGAACGAAATGATAAGGCTTGTGGCTCAAAAGGGGATTGCCGATAAATTTCATTTTACGGGCTTTCTCAAAGGCAGGCAAGTGTATGAGTTGCTTACGCAGAGCGATGTTTATATGATGCCGTCCGTGTCCGAACCGTTTGGCATTTCACCGCTTGAGGCGATGCAGTGCGGTACTCCAAGCATTATATCCAAGCAGTCGGGTTGTGCCGAAATACTCAACCATGCCATCAAAACAGACTATTGGGACATCTACACAATGGCTGACTACATCCACGCCATAGCGAAATACCCTGCAATGTATAACGCCCTGCGTAAGAACGGACTGGAAGAAATAAACAATATCAAATGGGAGTGTGCAGGACAAAAAGTGAGGGAAATCTATGATAAGTTGATAATGAACAATTAGCCCCCCCTCATAAAACCGATGTTTAAAACTCCTGCGTCATTGCCCTGACTTCTGCGTTTATCATTTGGGCAAAGTCGTCTGTTTTCATACTGCCCTTGTCACCCTCTCCCTGACGGCGAACCGACACAGAGCCTTCTTCCATCTCCTTTTCCCCGACAATAAGCAGATAGGGGATATGTTTGATTTCGTTGTCGCGGATTTTACGCCCGATTTTTTCGTCACGAAAATCACCTGTCGTTCTGACATCAAGCAAATTAAGCCTTGTGGCTACTTGTTGCGCATAGTCGTTGAATTTTTCGGAAATAGACAAAACAACCGCTTGCTCAGGGGTGAGCCAAAGCGGGAATTTGCCCGCAGTATGTTCTATAAGCACAGCCACAAATCTCTCCATAGAGCCGAACGGCGCGCGGTGAAGCATCACAGGACGGTGTTTGAGATTGTCCGAGCCTGTATATTCCAAATTGAAACGTTCAGGCAGGTTGTAGTCCACCTGAATAGTACCGAGTTGCCAACGCCTGCCAAGTGCATCTCTGACCATAAAATCAAGTTTGGGACCGTAAAATGCCGCCTCGCCATATTCCACAACAGCCTTTAAGCCTTTTTCGTTGCACGCCTCAATGATTGCGTTCTCTGCTTTTTCCCAATTTTCATCGCTGCCGATATATTTTGTGCGATTTTCTTTGTCCCGCAAGGAAATTTGAGCCTCAAAATTTTCAAAATTCAAAGCCTTGAAAATGATAAAAATAATATCCATCACTTTCATAAATTCCTCTTTTATCTGGTCTGGACGGCAAAAGAGGTGAGCATCGTCCTGTGTGAAGGAGCGAACACGTGTAAGTCCATGCAATTCACCACTTTGCTCGTAGCGATAGACCGTGCCAAACTCAGCAATCCTAAACGGCAAATCTTTGTATGAACGGGGCGAAGACTTGTAAATCTCGCAGTGGTGAGGGCAATTCATCGGTTTTAGCATATACTCCTCGCCCTCTTCGGGTGTGGTGATGGGACGAAACGAATCTTTTCCGTATTTTTCCCAATGCCCTGAGGTTATGTAAAGTTGTTTTCCACCAATATGCGGAGTTATAACCTGTTGATAACCAAATCGTTTTTGAATCGTTTTAAGAAAGTTCTCAAGTCTTAACCTCAAATCCGTTCCTTTTGGCAACCAAAGCGGCAAGCCCTTTCCCACCATTTCGGAAAAAGTGAACAGTTCCATCTCTTTGCCTATTTTTCTGTGGTCGCGTTTTTTTGCCTCTTCGAGCAACAAAAGATATTCATCTAAAAGTTTTTTCTTCGGAAAAGTTATGCCATAGATACGTGTAAGTTGCTGACGGTGTTCATCTCCACGCCAATATGCACCTGCTACGCTCAACAGTTTTATAGCCTTGATTTGACTTGTATTTGGAAGGTGAGGTCCACGACACAAGTCGGTAAAAGAACCCTGTGTATAGGTAGTTATCGTGCCGTCTTCAAGCTCTGAAATCAACTCGGTTTTGAGAGTTTCACCCTTTTGCCCGAAAAATTTCAGCGCGTCAGCCTTTGAAATCGCTTCACGCTTTAATATCTGCTTTTGGACAGCGAGTTCGTACATTTTCTTTTCAATTTTATCCAAATCGCTCTCCTTGATAACGGTACCTGCGGGCAGCTCTACATCGTAATAAAAGCCGTTTTCTATTGCAGGACCTATGCCAAATTTGATACTCGGATACAGTTCTGTAAGTGCTTCAGCCAAAAGATGCGAAGAGGTGTGCCAAAAGGTATGTTTTGCCTGAGCATCGTCCCATTTGTGCAACCTGATAGTGCTGTCTTCGATGATGGGCAACGTAATGTCGCACAGCTTATCATTAACAGTTGCCGCCAAAATCTCAGAGGCAAGTTGAGGCGAAATACTTTCGGCTATCTGACAGGCAGTAGTACCTTTTTCATATTCTCTAACAGAAAGGTCGGGAAACGTAATTTTCATATCTGTTTGGTAATAAGTGTTTAATTAAAAATTATCGCTGTTTAATTCAATTGGCAAAGTTAAGATAATTTTTTTACAATATGAATACCCAATATTCAGTTAACAGTTATTTTATACCAAAGTGATATTAAAAATGGACTATGTAAAAAGGCATTGTTGATTTAATACCACTACTGTCCGCTAAACCATTCATAAAAAAAAGCGGGATACAAAATCCCGCCGCATTGATTATCTTTGTGATATCTTAAACACAGATTAATCAATGCACAAAAGTACAAATTTTAGTGGACAGCCACTGCTAAATCAGCTATTATTTTTTGTAAATGGCTCAAAAATAAGGAAAATAGCGGCAAAACACAACGCGGAACGCTATGTCAAAAAGTTCGACACGCAACAGCATTTAAT
>JAITNR010000083.1 GCA_031290375.1 Prevotellaceae bacterium
CCAAAAATATCGAAATGAGCCTTCGCTTTTCCCCGAAAATCAGGGGGCTTACTTTTGAAAAGCAACAATTTTACAAAATAAAATGCCTGATTATCAGTAAATTACAAAAACAAATAAATGAAAACCAACTTTAGCGGACAATAATGATATTATTTATAACCAATACTTTACACTCTTTTTGAGGGTTGAGAAATTTACACTATTTGAATTGCCCCATTACAAAAGGTAACCTTTTACAGAGAACTTTTTATTTTAAAGTTGTTTGGACAGTAATGTTTTCAAATGGATATTTTTTACTAACTTTGTCCCCGAAAATTTTACATTAATTGTTTTTTTAAACCAAACGTAGTATTACATGAAAAAATTCAGATTGATAGAAACAATCACAGGTTGGGCAGTGTTTGCTATTGCTGCCGCAGTGTATCTGATGACAATTGAGCCGAGTGCCAGCTTTTGGGACTGCGGCGAATTTATTGCCTCAGCCGACAAACTCGAAGTGGGACATCCACCGGGAGCACCGTTTTTTATCCTAATGGGCAGAGTTTTTGCGATTTTTGCAGAACCTGCCTCAGTAGCCAAGATGATTAACTCGTTTTCAGCACTTTGCAGTGCATTTACAATTCTGTTCCTCTTTTGGACAATAACGCATTTGGCAAGAAAAATTGCTGCCAATGGCACAAAGGAATTTTCTACAGGTAGCATTATCGCCATCATCGGTGCGGGTGCTGTAGGTGCGTTGGCATATACGTTTTCGGATACCTTTTGGTTTTCGGCAGTCGAAGGTGAAGTTTATGCCTTTTCTTCATTTTTTACGGCGATAGTTTTCTGGTGCATTCTGCGTTGGGAAGATGCCGCAGACAAGGGCAATGCGTCCCGATGGCTGATTTTGATTGCCTATCTTATGGGTTTAAGTATTGGAGTTCACCTGCTTAACCTTTTGGCAATCCCAGCCATAGTGTTGGTTTATTTTTTCAAAAAGAAAACCGAAATCACCGTAAAAAGCGTAATTGTTGCATTGGTAGCCGCAGTGGTCATACTTGGAGCGGTACAATACGGCTTGATACCGGGATTTACCAAAGTGGCAGGAATATTTGAACTCTTTTTTGTGAATACTGTCGGAATGTCGTTCAACAGCGGACTGTTTATCTACCTTTTGCTTGTATTGACAATAAGCATCTGGGCAGTCTACGAATCGCATACACTCAAAAACGATGTCAGAACAAAAATTTCATCCATCCTCCTGCTTGTGATTTTGGGAGTGCCTTTTCTGGGTTCTTCACTCTGGATCGGACTTGCGATTATTATTGCAGTATCAATTCTTTTATTTTCAAAAATAAAGATAAATCTCAAATGGGTCAATACTATGGTGATGTGTACTTTGATGATAGTCATCGGTTATTCTTCGTACGCGATGATTATGGTTCGTTCGGCTGCCAATCCGCCTATGGACCAAAATTCGCCGGAAGATGTATTTTCATTGCAATCGTATCTGAACAGAGAGCAATACGGCGATAGACCCTTGATTTACGGGGCATCGTTTAACGCTCCGCCAAAGTTGAAAGTAGAAGGAGGTTATTGTAAATCAATACCAATATACGGGAGCAAAAACTATATCAGAAAAAGCAAGCAGGCAGGCGGAAAAGATGAATATATTGTATCAGGCAGAACGTTTTTGGGGCTGGAAAAAGACAGCAAATTTAATATGCTTTTCCCAAGAATGTTTTCAGACCAGCCTCAGCACGTTGATATTTATAAGGAGTATGTAAAAGGACAAACTTTAACTGTGGACATGTGCGGCAGACCGGAAACGAGGATTGTGCCTACTTTTGCTGAAAATCTGACATTTTTCTTTCAATATCAGTTTAGTTTTATGTATTGGCGGTACTTTATGTGGAATTTTGCAGGACGGCAAAATGACATTCAATCGTCAAACGGCGAACTTGACGCAGGCAACTGGATTTCGGGTATTCCATTCATTGACAATACCCTGTACGGCGACCAAAGCAAACTCCCCGACTGGCTGAAAGAAAACAAAGGTTACAACAGATATTACTTTTTGCCGCTTTTGCTCGGTATTTTCGGACTTCTCTGGCAATTGGCTTCCTCCAAAAAAGGAAAACAGCAATTTTGGATAACATTTACACTCTTCTTTATGACAGGCATCGCCATTGTGATGTACCTGAACCAAACCCCGCTTCAGCCACGCGAAAGAGACTATGCTTACGCAGGTTCGTTTTATGCTTTCTGTATCTGGATTGGGCTTGGCGTGATGGCTATTGTTAAATTTTTGAATGAAAAAGTCAAGTTGAACCATACGGCAAGTGCTGTAGTTGCTGCGCTTGTTTCGCTTGCTGTGCCGGCGTTGATGGGATGTGAAAACTGGAATGACCATGACCGTTCGGAGCGTTATCTCTGTCGAGACATCGGTTATGATTATCTTAATTCCTGCAAGAAAAATGCAATTCTTTTCTGTAACGGCGACAACGATACCTTCCCCTTGTGGTACAATCAGGAAGTTGAGGGAGTTCGTCCCGATATTCGCTCCTGTAATCTTTCATATATCAGTGCTTCCTGGTATATTGACCAGATGAAACGCGGCTATTACGACTCAGCCCCACTCCAAATAGACTGGGATGAACCTGAATATCAAAATCATCATTTAGAAGCCGTAACCGTGTCAGATCATCCGGCTTTTAAGGGAAAAATGGATTTGAACGAGGCTTTTAGAATCATGAGAGACCCTGAATTTATTTCATCAGACGGATACGGAAATATTTTTGCCTCAACGGTAACTATTCCTGTAGATAAGCAGAAAGTGATTGCCGCAGGAGTAGTTGCGCCAGAAGATTATGACAAAATTGTTGATACCATTTCAATAAAACTTGGAAAGCAACTTGGCAAAAACGATTTGATGGTGCTCGAAATGCTAAGAAACAATGATTGGACTCGTCCGCTGTATTTCTGCGTTACGGTAGGAAGCAGTTTTTATCCAAACATTCAAACATATCTGCAAAATGAAGGTATGGCACACCGCTTTGTGCCGATTGCGGGCAGCAACAGGCAAGCCAAAACGGATATTCTGTATGACAATGTGATGAACAAATTCCGCTTCGGCAACGCGTCAAACCCCAAAATTTATATTGACGAAACCAATCGAAGAACATGTCAATCGTTGCGTTCAACATTTGCGCAACTTGCAGAGTCTCTCATCAGAGAAAACAAAATGGAGCAGGCAAAGCAGGTTTTGGACAAAGGCATGAAAGAAGTGCCCGAAACGGCTATCCCGTACGATTGGGGTATGATTACGTTTGTTGATTCGTACTTCAAAGCGGGAGAAGCACAGAAAGCAGAGGATTTGTTAAATAAAGTAGTTCATAATGTGGAACAAAATATTCAGTATGTTATCTCATTGCCCGTCAATAAACAGGATTTTGTATCGCGGGAAAACAGTTTGAGGAACAATATGGGCATCTTGCAACAGATAACCATGATTTGCAATGACAACAAATCTGCGATGTACGAGCAAGTCAAACAAAAGTTTGATACATATTACTCAGTCCTGGCTTCGAGGTTGCAGCAATAGCATAAAAATTTGATACGGGAGCAAAGATTTTTTGCTCCTGTATTTTATTCACAATTTTTTTTAAAGAATATGGCTACATTTCTAAAAAATCTATCCGAATATAATCCTGCCCAACTGCCTGCAAGGGAAACTCTTGCGCAGCAGTGTTATGCCGTTGCGGTGGCAGACTGGAACAGCAATGTTACCTTTGCAATGCTCAGAGGTGCAGTTGAAACATTTCTCCAAAACGGCGTCAGAGAAGAGAAAATAACAATCATGCACGTACCCGGAACGTTTGAACTGACCTACGCCTGCTCAAAGCTGCAACAGAGTGCCAAATATACGGCGATTGTTGCTATCGGATGCGTCATTCGTGGCGACACTCCGCACTTTGACTGTATCTGTCAGGGTGTTACCTATGGCATTGCATCGCTGAACGCCAAGGGCACTACGCCTGTGGTCTTCTCTGTTCTCACCACCGAAAATCTACAGCAGGCTCTTGACAGAGCAGGCGGCAAAGACGGCAACAAAGGTATCGAAGGTGCTGTTGCCGCTATGCAGACGGGAAATTTGGGCTGTGAATAAAATATTTTGTGGTATAAGCGTTTAGGTCGCCCAAAAAAAATGCTACCTTTGTAGCGTGAAAAACAAGAGAAAAATTTACAGGAGTGAATTCAATAGAATTTTATAAACGCTTTCAAAGCGATGAGGATTGCTACAAATATATTGCCGACAT
>JAITNR010000149.1 GCA_031290375.1 Prevotellaceae bacterium
CAATTTTTTATACCAAAATTCTTTGCTTTGTCCATGATCAATTCAATTTTTTGATTCATCGGCAGCGTGGCATCAATCCAGTTGATTGAAACTCCTCGCTTTTCCATACTTCTGAACCATGTCATTTGCCGTTTTGCAAATTGGTGAATTGCAACTTCCAAACCGCTGAACATTTCCTCAAAACTGAGATTTCCGATAAGGTAGTTGGTTACAAATTTGTATTCCAAACCGTAATAAATCAGGTCTTCGGGGCTCAGTCCGCTTTCAAGCAGCTGCTTAACCTCTTCAATCATTCCCTCTTGCAATCGGGCTTTGAGACGGATAGTAATTTTTTCTCTTCGTTCCTTGCGAGGTATTTCCAAGCCGATAATCAAGGGGTTGAGTGTTGGATATGGATTGTCGTTTTCGATGGGATTGTTTGCGTAATAATCGGCAATTTCGATGGCACGAATGGCACGTTTTGTGGTTTCGGTGTCGGTGGTGTTGTGTAATTTTTTGTATTTGGAAAGAATTTCTCTGAATTCTTCTAATGATTTATTTTCTAATAATTTGCGTAATGGCTCATTAATTGGCACTTCAATCATTCTATAGCCTTTTAGTGCTGCCATAATGTAAAGTCCTGTTCCTCCGCAAAGTATCGGAATTGAGTTGTTTTGACTGACTTTTTTCAAAGCCAAAAGAAAATCCCGCTGATACTCGCAAAGGTTGTAACGGTAGCCTGCATCCACAATGTCAATCAGGTGATACGGCACTTCAACATTGCCTGCTTTGTATTCGGCAATATCTTTTCCGGTGCCGATGTTCATTTTTCGGTAAATTTGTCGCGAGTCGGCACTGATTATTTCTCCGCCGATTTTTGCAGCTAAAGCTGTTGCTACCGCAGTTTTGCCGCATGCCGTTGGTCCAAGTATTGTAATTATGTCCATTTGTTTAACTTATGACACTCCAGTCTATTAAATTTTGATAGAGTTGTTTTAACCTGCTGACAATTACCTCATTAAATGGCGACTTTAGTAGCGGGTCGTTGTCGAGGATTTTATTTACAAAATCCCGTACTTCAACAAGCAGTTTTTGGTCTTGTGGCGAGGCTATGTTTGTCAGTTGAAAATCTATTGGTGTGCCGCTTTGTGTTGTGCCTTCGAGCATTCCCGGACCGCGAAGCATAAGGTCTGCATCGGCAATTTTAAAGCCATCATCGGTTTGCGTCATAATATCCAGACGCGATGCTGTTTTGTTGGAAAGTTCAAACTTTGACATCAGAATGCAATAACTCTGCTCCGCTCCGCGTCCTACTCTGCCTCGCAACTGGTGCAGTTGCGACAAGCCAAATCTTTGGGCACTTTCGATTACCATCACCGAAGCGTTAGGCACATCAACACCGACTTCGATAACAGTGGTAGAAAGTAGAATTTGAATTTCTCTGCTCTTGAATTTCGTCATAATATTCTCTTTTTCGACAGACTTCATTTTGCCGTGGATATATGAAATTGTGTAGTTTGGAAAAGTTTGACACATCGTGTTGTAGCCGTCTTCAAGATTTTTCAAATCCAGCTTTTCCGACTCCTGTATCAGAGGAAAAACCACATAAATCTGATGTCCTTTTGTTATTTCCTTAACAATTATTTCTTCGGTTTCCGAGCGTTTATTATCAAAAAAATGCTTTGTTTCAATTGGTTTCCTATTTGGGGGCAATTCGTCTATAACCGAAACGTCCAAATCTCCATAGACGGTCATTGCCAGAGTTCGCGGAATTGGCGTTGCGCTCATTGCCAGAATGTGCGGTGGCTGAATGTTTTTGGCGTACAGTTTTGCCCGTTGAGCCACGCCAAATCGGTGTTGCTCGTCAATAACAGCCAAACCAAGATTTTGAAACTGAACAGCATCTTCAATCAGGGCATGTGTGCCGATTAAGATGTGTAAAGAGCCTTCTGTCAATGAGCTATGAATATCTTTTCGCTCTTTGTTCTTTGTTGATCCTGTCAAAAGCCTTATGTTTATGCCGAGATTTTGGGTTAATTTGGAAATTGACGTCAAATGTTGCCGTGCAAGCACTTCTGTTGGTGCCATAATGCACGCCTGATAGCCGTTGTCGATTGCAATAAGCGATGAGATAAGGGCTACTACAGTTTTGCCGCTACCCACATCTCCCTGCAAAAGTCGGTTCATCTGTTTGCCGGAAATCAAATCGCTGCGAATTTCCTGCAAGACTTTGATTTGAGCGTTTGTAAGCGAAAACGGAAGAAACTTTTTGTAGAAAGTTTTAACAAAATTATCCCTTTTTTCAAAGACAAAGCCTTCTTTTTTTTCATGCCGATTAACTTTTTGACGAAGAATATTTATTTGATTATAAAAAATTTCCTCGAATTTTATGCGACAAACGGACTGTTTTAGCAACTCTTCACTTTGAGGAAAATGAATGTTGCCCAATGCTTTGTGTAATCCAATCAGATTGTTTTTTTCAATCACATATTCAGGCAAAGTCTCTTTGGCACTCGGCAAGGCTTCATAGCAGGCAATAGCTACCATTCTGCCAAATTCGTAATGGAAATTTTTTTGCGAAAACTGCCTGTATAATTTTGAAGTCGAATGATAGTAAGATTGAAATATCGACTTGATATTGCTCAACTTGTAGTTTGAAATTTCTCTGAAGAACGGACTTACAATCTGCAGTTTGCCGTTAAAAGTTGTGACTTCACCAAAAAGAACGTGTGTTTCAGAGGGATTGATATTGTGCAGCCAGCTGTCATCGTGCAACTTAAACCACATCAGAGGTATAGTGCCTGTTTCATCCTGAAAAATGGCGGCAGTTCGTTCATAAAGCGGCTGTACCGAGTGTATCGTGCCCTGTAATTGTACTGTGGGTACTTTGTTGTCAGAATTGTTAAAATCAAACTTTTTCAAATCTTTGATTGTGTAAAAAAGTTCTGAATGTCTGAATGGAAAATAGTATAACAAATCGCTTACAGTACTTATATTCAACTCTTTTTTGAGCACTGCAGCTCTTCTGTCCCCAACAGTTTGAAGATATTTTACATCTGTTTGCAAATTGATTGACATAAGGACAAAGATACAAAAAAAGTTAATAGTACCATCAAAAAGGAATTCAACTCCAAAGCAGTTGAATTTTGCAGAGAGATTTGTTTTCGGAATCCTTTATTGAGCAAAGGGTTTTGTTGCCTTGTTCTTCTCTAAAAATAAGCACTTTATCTCCAAATAGTGCTTCGTGGATATAATTTACATCAAAACGGGCAACTCTTTTGAGGTTAAACCTCTCCAAATTAAACGTATCGGCTAACCATTGCAGGTACTTCATAGAGTTGGTATGCTGATTGAAATCAATGTCGCTGTACGCAATGGTATGCGTTGCAATTGACTCCAAATCGGTGTTGACTTCGTCTATTTTAATTGGTTTGTCTATTCCAGCCTCAATGCCTGTTGCAAATCTGTTCCATTCTAACTTGTTTTGCAGGTTGTACGGTTTTCGTGTTGTTAGGTTGATGACTGCCCAAATAGAGCAGGCTCGGCCGATAACGCTTCGGTTTTTGTCAAAAATCTTAAAGTTTCTTGTGGTAAAAAGCTTTCCATAGTTTTCGACCCAGGTTTTTATTGTAAATTTTTCATATTGAGCAGGATAAGAGTCCATTTCTACAGCAAGTCTTGACACCACCCAAGCCAGATTTTCCTCTTGCAGATGCTCCAGCCCGAAGTTGTTGAGAGAAGCTGCCGCTCCTGCCGTATTTAGAATATAATTGCCAAGTGATATGCTTGTTATCTGCCGTGTAAAATCCACATCTTGCGGCGTTACAAAGTATTTGACACTGTGTATTTTCTTTATATCTTCGGACATTATTTTTAATAATTTTTAGGTGTTAATTTCGTATTTTTCCCTGTTTGCGATAGCCTGTTCGAGTAGTTCTATCGTTTTGTGAACGGAATAGTAGCTGTCTCCTCCTGCGGCGTTTAGATGTCCGCCACCATTGAAATCTTCCGCCATTTTGTTTATGGGGAAATTGCCTGTTGAACGGAACGAGATTTTTATTTTGTCCTTATCCTGACGCACAAAAATAGAAATATCAATACCCTGTATCTGCAAAGGAATATTTACAAATCCTTCGGTGTCACCGATTTGGTAATGAAACTGTTCCAGTTCATTCAGCGTAAGAAAAATCAAAGCGGCTTTATGTTCGGGATAAATTTTCATTTTTTTAGACAGACAATATCCCATCAGTTTCATTCTATCGGCGGAATATGTGTTATAAATGCGTCTGTAGATTTCGTCCTTGTCAATTCCCTTTGAGAGCAATTCGTGGATGATAAAATAAACTTCCTTGCTTTGGGAATTGAAGGAAAAATTGCCTGTATCCGTCATCATCCCTGTATAGATGTTCTCAGCGGAGTTGAATGGCATTTCCTGAAAATAGCCCATTCGACATATTAATCTGAAAATAAGTTCGCAGGTAGAAGAAATTTCTGGATGCGAAATCTTTACATCGCAGTAAATATCAGGATGTGGGTGGTGGTCAATAAGGATTTTTTTGCCTGTTGCTTCTAATGTGGCGTTTTTCAGCCCATTTATTCGACTCATATCGTTGAAATCAAGAAAAAAAAGCAAGTCGGCATCTTTTATTGTATCTTCTGCTAACTTTCTGTTTTCCACATATTGGATAATTTTGTCGCTGCCCTGCATCCAGCTCAAAAAACCTGGAAAAGCGTTTGGCACAACTACCTTAACCTCCTTTTGAAGCTCAAGCAAAAACCAATACAGCCCCAAAGACGAACCGAGGGCATCGCCATCAGGTGAAATATGGGTTACAATTGTTATTTTTTCAGCGGTTTTGACTAATTTATGCAATTTAACAATAGCGTCTTCTGCGATAATTTTTGTTAGCATCTGTTTTTTTTTGCAAAGTTAGACAATTTTTTCTGAAAAAAATCACACTTGATAAACAAAAAAATGTTATCTTCGCGGAGAGTTTTACTGCAAATGTCCAAAGTTTTCAACACTTGGCACATTTGTGTAAATGTTACAAGTTATAAGCCACAAAATGAACAGAGAAAAGGAATATATTGATTTTTATAGAAATTTTTCAAAAAGTATTAAAGAAAATTCTGCCGAATGTTTAAATCTTTTTAGAGATTCTGCCTTTGAAACGTTTGAAAAACGTGGATTTCCAACAAAAAACGAAGAGGCTTATCTTTATAGCAATTTGTCCGATACTTTGGATATTGAATATGGTCTTAATATCAATCGGTTGAAGTTTCTTATTGATAAAAATGCACTGTTTCACTGTAAAATTCCGACAATAAACTCAACTTTGGCTTTTATGGTCAATGATAATTTTTATTTACCTGAAAATCAGAAAAATACATTGCCAAAAGGAGTTGTGTTTTGCTCAATTTCTCAGGCTGAAACTCTTTATCCCGAAGTTGTTAAGAAGTATTTCGGCAAACAAAGTTCAAAGTCGGACGACAAGTTTGTTTCGTTTAATTCGGTTTTTGTGCAGAATGGCTACTTCCTTTATATTCAGCAGAATACCAAATTGGAACAGCCGTTGCAGTTGATAAATCTTTTACGTTCTGCAAGTCCCCTGATGACCTTTTCTCACAACTTGATTGTGATTGAAAGCGATACTGAGGCTAAGATGCTTATTTGCAATCATACAGCCGATGACGTGGATTTTTTTGCAAACCGTTTGACCGAAATTTTTGTTGAAGACAATGCAAAGTTAGAGTATTATACATTGGAAAACAGTAATCTACATACAAATAATTTTTCCCAAATATTTTTGAACCAAAAAGACAGTTCCAAAGTGGTGATAAACAATCTTGGACTTGCTTCCAACAAAATCAGAAACAGCATTGAGACTGACATTGATGGAAGTTATGCAGATTTGCTTTTGAGAGGAATATTTATCGGCAGTGGCAAACAAGAAACTGATAATCACACTGTTATTCGACACAATCAACCACACTCAACAAGCAACGAACTTTTCAAATATATACTTGGCGAGCAATCTCACGGCGTTTTTTCGGGCAGAATAATCGTAAATCAGGCAGCACAGAAAACCGAGAGCCATCAGACGAACAAAAACATCTGTCTTACACCCGAAGCCTCCATGCAGAGCCGTCCACAATTGGAAATCTATGCCGATGACGTGAAATGCGGACACGGAGCAACCACAGGACAAATCGACAATGAAGCACTTTTCTATTTGCAGGCAAGAGGGATTGATCAAAAAACAGCACGCCAGATGTTGCTTACGGCGTTCGTTTCAGATGTTTTGGCATGTGTCAGGCTTGATGTGTTGCGAGAAAGGCTTACTCTAATGGTGGAAAAACGACTCAAAGGAGACAATGTACACTGTAACGACTGTTTTATTTGTTAATGAAACGTTTTACGGAAACGAACTGAATAATGAATAATTCACTGTGCAAAGTATAATTATTCATTGTTCATATTTATTGCTCAATCTGGCAATATATTTCCCAATTATATCAAATTCCAGATTGACAACCGTACCTTTCTGTATTTGATTAAAATTGGTGTTTTCAAAAGTGTAGGGAATAATAGCCACTTCAAAACTGCTGTCAGTCGGATTGCAGACAGTGAGGCTAACCCCATTAACCGTTACAGAACCCTTATCCACAGTAAAATAACCGCGTTGCTGCATAACCTTATCTACCTCATACTCGAAGCGATAGTAAAAACTTCCGTTTGCCTCTCTTACTTCGGTGCAAACAGCGGTTTGGTCAACGTGTCCCTGAACGATATGCCCGTCCAAACGTCCGTTCATCATCATACTTCGTTCGATATTTACCTTGCTGCCGACTTCGAGCAAACCAAGGTTGCTGCATTCCAGTGTCTCCACAATCGCAGTCACGATGTAATCTTTGCCTTGAATACCAACCACTGTAAGACAAACGCCGTTATGCGACAGGCTTTGATCTATTTTTAACTCACTTGCAAATGAGCAGGTCAGAGTGATATGCAAATTTCCCTGTTCTTTTTTCAACTGCATTACCACAGCCGCCTCTTCTACTATCCCCGAAAACATTTTTTTTATAAATTATGTATTTGTAATTATATTCTCAATTATTTAACGCTATTTTTGATAAAATTAACGAAAAGAGGGTGGGGGACAAGCACTGTACTGCGATATTCAGGATGGAACTGAACACCAATATACCACTGTGATTTATCATTAATTTCCAATATTTCAGAAAGTTTTGTTTCGGGGTTAAAGCCTGAACAAATCATTCCATTTTGAGCAAATTCGTTAGTATATTTGCTGTTGAACTCAAATCTATGGCGATGACGTTCAAAAATTACGTCCTTATTGTAAATTTCCTGCGCTTTTGTGCCCTCTTTCAGTTTGCAGGCGTATGCCCCAAGCCGCATTGAGCCGCCCATATTGAGAATGTGCTTTTGATTTTCCATAATATCTATGACAGGATTTGGGGTGCCGGTATCAATTTCGGTGCTGTGTGCATCCTTGTATTTCAGCACGTTACGGGCAAATTCTATCGCCATACATTGCATTCCGAAGCAGATGCCCAAACAGGTGATTTTGTTCTTTCGGGCGTATGCTGCTGCGGTTATTTTGCCTTCCATTCCCCTCTCTCCAAAACCGGGGGCGATGATTATTCCGTCAAAATCAGACAGTTTTTCAGCACAGTTATTTTCCGTAATATCTTCGGATAGAATGAGTTTAAGGTCAAGTTTTCTATCATTGTAAGCTGAGGCGTGAATAAGGGACTCAATAATCGATTTATATGCATCGGAAAGGCGCACATATTTGCCTACAAGTCCGATTTTTACCGTCTTTTTTGCTTTATTCAATTTGTCAAGAAAAATGAGCCAGTCTTTCATATCAGGTTGTATATCGTCCTGAATGCCAAGTTTTTTAAGAACAATTTTGTCCAGTCCTTCTTTCTGCATTCTGATTGGCACTTCGTAAATAGTTTTTACGTCAATTGACTCAACAACTGCCTCAGGTTCAACGTTGCAGAAAAGTGCTACCTTGTGCCTCACCTGCTGCGAAACAGGGTGTTCCGTTCTTAAAACCAGAACATCGGGCTGAACACCTTCCTGTTGCAATTCCTTGACAGAGTGCTGTGTGGGCTTGGTTTTGAGTTCACCTGCCGCTTGCAAATATGGCACATAAGTCAGGTGAATGTTAAGGCAATGCTTGCCCATCTCCCATTTGAGCTGGCGGATGCTCTCAATAAAGGGTAACGACTCGATGTCCCCCACAGTGCCGCCGATTTCGGTTATCACAAAATCGAAGTTGCCCGACTCTCCAAGTTGCAAAATATTTGCCTTTATCTCATTGGTAATATGCGGAATAACCTGAACGGTTGTGCCGAGATAATCCCCTTTTCGTTCCTTTGAAATCACATTTTGATAAATTCTACCACTTGTAATATTATTAACCCTGTGAGTTTCTACGTTTAGAAATCTCTCATAGTGTCCCAAATCGAGGTCGGTTTCCGTACCATCGACAGTAACGTAGCATTCGCCATGTTCAAACGGGTTTAGTGTCCCCGGATCGATGTTAATGTATGGGTCAAACTTTTGAATGGTAACCCTATAACCTCTGGCTTGCAGCAATTTTCCAAGCGAAGCTGAAATAATGCCTTTCCCCAATGACGAGGCAACGCCTCCTGTTACAAAAATGTATTTAGTAGAATCCATAAATTGATTTTATTTAGTGAATAGCTAATAGCAAATAATGTGCAAATGTTCAGACGATTTTTGTAATCATCTATCTTCTAAATATTTAATAATATTTTCAACTTTTTACAAAGGTAATAAAAAATAATTGATTTTTTTAGCTAATTTTGCAGTCCAAAAATACGTAAATTTAAATATATAAAATTCACTTAATGGAAATTAAAATCAGTAACACAAATGCCCCCGTTTGGAATGAAATCACTGTTAAAACCAAATTACCCCAAAACCTCGAAGCATTAACAGAACTCGCAAAAAACCTGTACTATGTTTGGAATGAAGATGTAAAATCGTTATTTAAAAAAATAGATCAGTCAATATGGCACGATTGTCGTCATAGCCCCTTATCCATGCTTGATTTGGTAGAAGAAGAAAGATTTGAACAACTCTCAAAAGATGAAAAGTTTATAGCCGAACTTAGTGCCGTTTATCAAAAATTTAACAAATATCTGTCGGTAGAGCCAAGAAAAGATGTGCCTTCTATAGCATATTTCAGCATGGAATATGGTTTGTCCGAACACCTCAAAATATATTCGGGAGGACTTGGCGTACTTGCAGGCGATTATCTGAAAGAAGCCTCAGACTCAAATGTTGATATGGTAGCAGTGGGCTTTTTGTACCGTTATGGCTATTTTACTCAATCTCTAACCGTTGATGGACAGCAAATTGCAAACTATGAACCACAAAATTTCAACAAACTGCCTATTTCGCAGGTTAAAGATAAAAATAATAATGATAATCCGTTAATCCTTGAAGTTCAATATCCGGGCAGAAAGGTTTATGCCAATATTTGGAAAGTAGCAGTGGGCAGAATTTCTTTATATTTACTCGATACCGATATGGATATGAACAGCGAACAAGATCGTTCTATTTCGTTTCAACTTTATGGAGGCGATAACGAAAATCGCCTTAAACAGGAAATCATGCTTGGCATCGGAGGCATTTTGACTTTACAAAAACTCGGTATTTCACAAAACGTATATCATTGCAACGAAGGACACGCCGCCCTGATTAATGCTCAGCGATTGGCAGATTACATTCAAAACGGACAACTTTCAATAAGTCAGGCTCTCGAAGTGGTTCGTGCCTCGTCTTTGTACACAGTTCATACGCCCGTGCCTGCGGGACACGACTATTTTGAAGAGAGCCTGTTCGGAAAATATATGGGCGAATATCCCTCAAAACTTGGAATACAATGGGACGATTTTATTGACATGGGCAGAGAAAACCCAAAGTCAAACGAAAAGTTTTCCATGAGTGTTTTTGCCTGCAACACTTGCCAATGCGTCAATGGCGTCAGTTATCTGCACGGATTGGTGTCGCAGCGGATGTTTGCTCCTATTTGGAAGGGTTATTTCCCTGAAGAAAATCACGTCAGTTACGTAACCAACGGCGTACATTTGCCAACGTGGACTGCGTCTGAATGGAAATCTGTTTATGAAGAAGCCTTTTCCGACAACTTCTATTGCGAGCAGTCGAATATGAACATTTGGGAAAAAATATATGAAGTGCCCGATGAAAAAATCTGGGCAACCCGCATGGACCTTAAAAAGAAATTAATAGACTTTATAAAAATTCAATTTAAAGATCACTGGTTAAAAACACAGCAAGAGCCGTCAAAAATTGTAGAAGTACTAGATAAGATCAATCCTAATGCTCTGATAATCGGCTTTGGACGCAGGTTTGCCACCTACAAGCGCGCTCATCTTCTGTTCAATAATCTTGAACGATTGGAAAAAATTCTCAACAATTCGTCCTGTCCAGTGCAGTTTATTTTTACGGGCAAGGCTCATCCTGCCGATGGAGCAGGCCAGGGCTTGATAAAGAGGATTGTCGAGGTGTCAAGGATGCCGCAGTTTTTGGGAAAAATTATTTTTCTTGAAAACTACGATATGCGACTTGCCAAAAGGTTGGTTTCCGGCGTTGATATTTGGCTCAATACGCCTGCCCGTTTGCAAGAGGCGTCCGGCACTTCGGGCGAAAAGGCTCAAATGAACGGCGTACTTAACTTCTCTGTCAAGGATGGCTGGTGGTTTGAAGGCTATGTTGAAGGCGCAGGGTGGGAAATTACCGAAAAACGCGCTTACGACAATCAGCAATATCAAGATCATTTGGACGCTGCCACCGTTTACTCGATGCTTGAGAATGAGATAATCCCGTTATTTTTCAACAGAAACAAAAACAATATGCCTGAACAGTGGGTTCAGTACATCAAAAAATCCATTTCCAAAATTACTCCCCGCTTTACCACAAAGAGAATGATAGACGACTATATCAGGCAGTTTTATACAGTTCTGGGCAAAAGATGTGAGTGGCTCAAAGAAAATGATTTTGCCAAAGCAAAAGAGATTGCAGCGTGGAAAACAAATGTGGTTCGTAATTGGGATTCTATCAATGTCAATTTGCTGGAGGTTACCACGAGTTCCAATCCGACTATAGACGATATTTTTAACGTCAGGGCGGTAATAGATGCCAAATTGTTGAACGACAATTCAATATGCCTTGATTTTGTGATAACTCAATTAGATGAAAAAGGCAATCAACGTTTTGAGAAATCAAAAGAATTTGATTTGGTAAAAAAAGAGGGCAGTCTGCTCTATTTCAACCTTGATTTCAGTATGAAACAGGGCGGAACCTACAGATATGCCTTCAGACTTTTTCCAAAGAATGCGGATCTTCCGCATAGAATGGATTTCTGCTACGCGAGATGGCTACAACCAACGGCAGTAAATTGAATAATTAAGAATGAATAATGGAGGTTTTTATATTATTCATTGTTCATTATTCATTTAAGAGAGCCTACATTTCTATTGATATGAAAATCCTACGGATTTTTAAACCAATTTGCTTATTGTGGATAAGCATTTATACATTTTGTAAAATGGCATGTCCCAATTCACAATTGGTACGTGCCAATTTAATTCGTAATTGAATTTAATTTATTACTTTTGTGCTTTAGTAATTGTTTTAACCTGATATTTTTTTTCTGAAAAATAAACAAATAGCATATAATATGATTAACAATTGGATAATAAACCGTTTGACAGACAAACAGGAAGATATAAAAAAGAAATTGGCGGCAGAATTGGATGTTTCAATGATTATCAGCGAATTGCTGGTTACAAGAGGAATTACCGATTTTGATAAGGCAAAGAGTTTTTTTCGTCCTTCGCTTGACGAAATGCACGACCCTTTTTTGATAAAGGATATGTCTTTGGCCGTTGACAGGCTGAACAACGCTATGAGGCAAAATGAAAAAATTCTTGTTTATGGAGATTATGACGTGGATGGCACTACCGCTGTGTCGCTTGTATATGGTTTTCTACGTCAATATACTTCCTGTTTGGGTTATTATATACCCGACAGATATTCAGAGGGCTATGGTGTTTCTGCCAAAGGAGTTGAATTTGCCAAAGAGAACGGCTATCAACTCATTATTGCCCTTGACTGCGGCATTAAGGCAAACGACAGAGTTGAAAAAGCCTCCGAATACGGCATTGATTTTATTATCTGCGACCACCATACACCCGATGCGGAACTGCCCAAAGCAGTTGCAGTGCTTGATTCTCAGCGGGAAGACTGTCATTATCCTTATCAACATCTGTCTGGGTGCGGTATGGGTTTCAAGTTGATGCAGGCATTTGCGGAATCAAACGGCATTCATGTGGATAAAGTATTGTGTTTCATTGATTTGGTTGCTGTTAGTATTGCCTCTGATGTTGTGCCTGTTACTGGCGAAAACAGGATTTTGACATATCACGGTTTGCAGAAACTGAATAAAAATCCCTGTCTTGGACTGCAAGGCATCAAAGAAGTCAGCGGACTTTTGGGCAAAGATGCAGATATTTCGGACGTCATTTTTAAGATTGGACCGCGCATAAACGCCTCTGGCAGAATGCGAACAGGCAATGAAGTGGTGGAACTCTTAACTACCGCCAACGCTGATGTTGCACGTGCAAAATGCGCAAACTTGGACGATTACAACACCGAGCGAAAAGACATTGACAAAACAACAACAGATGAGGCAAAACAAGTGCTTTATTCTTCTCTCAAAATTGATGACAAAAAGGGAATTGTAATCTATAATCCTCAGTGGAACAAAGGCATAGTTGGCATTGTGGCTTCACGGCTTACAGAGGAATTTCATCGTCCTGCGGTGGTTCTTACCAATACGCCAAACAGTGGTATAATTAGTGGTTCTGCTCGTTCTGTTCATGGTTTTGACCTCTATTCTGCTATAGACAATTGCAGGGATTTGCTTACTAATTTTGGCGGACATATCTACGCGGCGGGTCTTTCGCTTTTGCCTGAAAATTTGGAACTTTTCAAGGAAAAATTTGAAAAATATGTTGAAAAAACTATTTTGCCCGAACAACTTGAACCACATATTGAGGTTGATACTGTCATAACTCTTGCTGATATTACGCCAAAATTTATTAGAATTTTGAAGCAGTTTAATCCTTTTGGACCGGGCAATACGAAACCTGTATTTTGTTCTTGCAAACTTGTTGATTTTGACGCTAAAAGCCGTTTGATTGGCAAAGACAACACACATCTTAAACTTGTGCTTTCGGACATTGACGGAAATAATTGCATTAACGGTGTGGCTTTTCATTCGGGCGAAATGCGTAATTACGATATGGCTAATATCCTGACACACATTCGGGCAGGCGGCAGAATTGACATTTGCTATACTGTAGAGGAAAACACATTTAACGGACAGACCGACATTCAGTTAATGGTAAAGGATATTCGGATAGTGTGAAACGGACAGTCATAGTTGCAAACAGGTTAATTTTTAGTTTGAGATACTGAACAAAAATCTGTCGTAGGGTCTCATTTTTTTTATTTTTTTTTGCTAACTTTGTAAATTCAAAATAGACAGTTTGTCATTTTTTTTGTAAACAAGGAAAATAAAAACCAAATATATAAAATGAAAGATAACAGAAAAATAATGTTTCCGAGCGTGTCTAAAGCTGATTGGAACGATTGGCATTGGCAGGTCAGAAACAGAATTGAAACCCTTGAGCAGTTGAAAAAGTACATCAGTCTGACGCGGGAGGAAGAAAATGGTGTGAAAAAGTCGCTTGAAACGCTTAGAATGGCTATTACACCGTACTATTTGACTTTGATTGATGTTGAAAATCCGCATTGTCCTGTTCGTAAGCAGGCTATTCCCACTTCTGCCGAAACGCATCAGGCAGCAGCTGATTTGCTTGATCCGCTGCACGAAGACAGCGATTCACCCGTGCCGGGACTGACGCACCGCTATCCGGACAGAGTGTTGCTGTTGATAACCGATATGTGTTCAATGTATTGCCGTCACTGTACTCGCAGACGCTTTGCGGGACATAATGATTCATCTTCACCTGAAGAAAACATTGAAAGGGCAATTGAATATATTGCAAAGACCCGACAGGTGCGAGATGTACTGCTTTCGGGCGGTGATGCCCTGATGATTAGTGATGAAAGGCTTGAAACAATCATAAAACGGCTAAGGGAAATACCTCACGTTGAGATAATCAGAATAGGCACACGTACTCCTGTGGTTTGCCCGCAGCGTATTACTGACAATCTGGTTAATATGCTCAAAAAATACCATCCGATTTGGGTTAACACGCATTTTAATCATTCGCAGGAGCTTACTCCCGAAGCGTCAGAGGCTTGTGCCAGAATGGCTGATGCAGGTATTCCTCTGGGCAATCAATCGGTGCTCTTGCGTGGTGTAAATGACTGCACCACAGTGATGAAAAATCTCGTTCATAACCTTGTTAAAAACCGTGTTCGTCCGTACTATATCTATCAGTGTGACTTGTCGATGGGTTTGGAGCATTTCCGCACGCCTGTGTCCAAAGGCATAGAAATTATTGAAAACCTCAGAGGGCATACATCGGGCTATGCTGTGCCTACCTTTGTGGTTGATGCTCCCGGAGGCGGGGGCAAAATTCCTGTTATGCCGTCATATCTGATTTCGCAGAGCCCTAACAAAGTGGTACTAAGAAACTTTGAAGGTGTAATCACAACCTACACCGAACCTGCGGATTATAAAAACTGCGATTGCCCTGATTGCCATAAACAAGGTGTTACACAGGGGGTTGCATCATTACTTAGAGGGGACACTCTTTCGCTTGAACCTGAAAATTTGGAACGAAAAAAGAGAGCACATTGAGAATAGTTAAAAATCAATAAAAAGCCGTCTTTTTGAAAAGAGGACGGCTTTTTTAGGATGCCACACATATAAAACTTTACATTTTTTCGGGCAACTCAATTCCTAACAAACCCATTGCTTGTTTGAGAACAAAAGCCACTGAATAACAGAGATTTACCCTAAATTTTTTCAGTTTTGGGTTTTCTTCTTTAAGAATCGAATAATCATGATAAAACTGATTAAATTCCTTTGCCAAATCGTAGCAGTAATTGGCAACCAATGCAGGCGAAAAATTAGCTCCAGCCTCACATACAATGTTTTGAAACTGCATCAAAATTTGTATTAATAGTTTCTCTTTGTCGCAGATATTCAAGCTATTGTCACAAATTCCAAGTTCTATTTTATCCTCTTCGGCTTTTCGTAAAATTGACTTGATTCTTGCGTGAGTGTATTGGATAAATGGGGCAGAATTGCCGTTGAAATCAATTGATTCCTTAGGATTGAACACCATATTTTTTTGCGGATCAACTTTGAGAATAAAATATTTTAATGCCCCAAGCCCTATTATTTTTGACAGTTTTTTCAGTTCTTCGTCTGAGAAGTCGTTGAATTTACCAAGTTCCTTAGTGGTCTGATATGCTGTTTGCTCCATTTCGTCAATCAAATCGTCTGCATCAACAACTGTACCTTCGCGGCTCTTCATCTTGCCTTCGGGCAGTTCTACCATTCCATACGAGAAATGCACAAGCGATTTGCCCCATTCAAAGCCAAGTTTGTCCAAAACTATGGACAATACTTGAAAGTGGTAATTTTGTTCGTTTCCAACCACATATACCATTTTATCAATCGGAAAATCGCTGTAACGCAACTTTGCCGTGCCAATGTCCTGCGTCATGTAAACCGAAGTGCCGTCTGAGCGCAAGAGCAGTTTCTCGTCAAGTCCGTCTGCCGTCAAATCCACCCACACGGAGCCATCAGGTTTTTTGTAAAAGATGCCTTTTGCTAAACCATGTTCAACCTCCTGCTTTCCAATAATATAGGTTTGAGATTCGTAATAAATACTGTCAAAGGAAATGCCAAGTTTTTTGTAAGTTTCATCAAAACCTTCATAAACCCAGCCATTCATTTTATACCATAAATCTTTAATTTCCTGATTGTTGTCTTCCCATAATTTGAGCATTTTTTGAGCATCCAAAATCAATGGAGCATTCTTTTTTGCCTCTTCTTCCGATGATCCTTTGGATATGAGGTTGGTAATCTGCTTTTTGTATTCCCTGTCAAAAATCACATAATATTTGCCGACAAAAAAATCGCCTTTCATATTTGAACTTTGCGGAGTTTCGCCGTTTGAGAACTGTTTCCACGCAAGCATAGACTTGCAAATATGTATGCCTCTATCGTTTATGATATTGGTTTTCACTATTTTATAGCCATTTGCCTTTTGAATATTTGAGATGCTTTCGCCCAAAAGATTGTTGCGGATATGTCCAAGGTGCAGAGGTTTGTTGGTGTTGGGTGAAGAAAATTCGATCATCATCAAAGGCGATTTTTCGTGCTCTTTTACAAAGCCAAAATCCTTGTTATCAACTATTTGGTTCAGTGATGAAAGAAAAAAACTTTTTTTGACAACAAAATTCAAAAAGCCTTTGACGACATTGAACGTTTCAAAAATTTCATTGGCTTCAATTATAGCCTTACCGAGTTCATTTCCAATCAGTTCGGGTGATTTTCCGATAATTTTAACCAAAGGAAAAATCACAACAGTGTAATCGCCGTCAAACTCTTTTTTTGTCTGCTGAACGGTTATTAAAGCCTCATCAACCTCTTTTTGATACAACATTTTTAATCCTTTTGCTGCCGAAGTCGAAATAATTTGTTCTATTTTATTCATTTATGACTAATTACTGCTTTTTTGTTTAATATGCAAAGTTATTAAAAATTAGTAAATAATGCGAATCACGGGTTGAAAGGACTAAAACATTATATATATTATTCTATTAATTTAAGGGCACTTCTAAAAATTAACTGGTAGTGTTATAAAAAGTATGCTGTTATAAAAGATTGACAATCAGGGAAAAAGTGTTAATTCCTAACTCCCATAAAAAATACGGAATAGAAAAAAAAAGTGGCATAAATATTTGGTTATGTCATTTTTTTTGTTGTAATTTTGCATTCCGTATTTACGGAGTTAATAATGTGTTTTAATTTTAATAATTTTAATAATTTTAAATGGTCATACAATATGGAAAAAAGAAAATCTCCTCATCCACAATGGGCATTAAATTGTAAACTGCCCGGAACAGAAATCAGAAACTTTGGAGGAAAATACTA
>JAITNR010000172.1 GCA_031290375.1 Prevotellaceae bacterium
CAAAGCAAACGCTTCGGAATTTGTGCATCGGGTTTTACTTTTTCTTGCCAATTTGTCCACATAAGCATGTTTTATTAATTACAGAGCAAATATACGAATTTACAGCGGTTTTTAAACAATAAAAGGGTAAATCGAAGCGGTTTCGCTGAGCATATACGCGACAGGAGCGGCGGCTTGATTGCCGGCACAGGTTAAGAACTTTTTTTGTTTTGCTATAATTTCTATTAATTTATTGTGTTTGTAAAATATTGTTTGTTCATATTTTGTTCTTCAATTGTAATGTTTGTAAGTCATACAATAAGATTTCACTATTTTCATCTTTGTCTTTTTTATTATTTTTATTGTTATCAAAAAAACCTGAAACAAGTAAAGTACCTGTATATTCATTCACTCTCCACGAACTTGCAGAAAAATTATCCTCCGTTAGTTGATGTTTCTCTTTACCGGAAGGTGAAAAAATAAAAACTTGTATCGGGTCGCTCCAATCAAGACCTTTTTTACCGTTTGCATCCACAGTACAGGCTAACACAAGAACAAGATTTATTTTCAAACTATCAATCTTTATTTGTTTAACTTCCTGCACTCTTGCTCCTTCGGGAAACTCAGTTTCTTCCGATTCTCCTGTTTCCGTATTTATGAACAGCAAGCCGCTTTTTGTTTTAGTAAACAATTTACTGTTCAAATGCACTACAGTAGCAACTGTATAGGCTGTTCCCGCCAAGTCTATGAAATTATTGTATTCATAATTCACTTTTTTCTGAGCACTTACGGAACAAATACTCAAAATCATCAATGACAAAATAATCTGTTTCATCTTACTTAATTATTACTATTAATTACATTTTCACTACATTTCAACAATGCCAAAAGTTGTTTTTTGCTTGGCAAAATGGTTTCGTATTGAGAAGCAAAAATCTGATGAGGAAATTCCATCGGGTTCAAAAATCCTCAAAACGTTTGAGGATTTTTGAAAAATATCAGCATTGCGCAATTCCTTTGAGGTGTTTGAGTACATTACAAAGAAATTTCTCATTCGTTCGAGATTTTGAACGGAAAAACCTTTTCCGAAAGTTGCAGTCAAGTCAAACGATACGTTTTCAAGTAGTTGCGCTCCGTATTCAGCCCGTTTTTCTCCTTTTTGCCACTCTTCAACCAGAATTTTACCGATTTGATAGTAAGTAGCAACCATCGCAAAATTTGCATTTTTTGCAACTGCCCGCCGCGCCTGCTCAACCAGTACTGCTATTTTATTGCTGATAGTGTTCATCTTTGAATAGTTATTTTCTCTTTTACGAATTTTTCGGCAAAGTTAGCGTTTTTACTAATTTTGCAACTGTTTCTTTTTTTACTCTTCTTATCCATATAAACAATCAGCGTTATCCAAAGAATAACAAATATGCCTATAAGTATTAAATTTTGCTCTGTCTTTACATTGTTGAGTGTATGAAAAGCAGATACCGCAAGTAAAGAATTTGTTTTATCTGCTACAACACCAATTCCCCAACTCCCTAAAATTAAGAGTCCTAAAAATAATAAATTTGTAATTGTTATATCAAAATTCAAATGCCATATAAACCAAAGTATCGCCACAATTAAAATATTCAAAATTTTAGGCAAACTTTTCAATTGCTGTTGCAGAAATCCGCGCCAACCAATTTCTTCCAACAATCCATATATAAAAAACATGAAAACTGTTAAAATCGGAAAACTTTTATTGTACAAAAAAGTGTGTGCTGAAATCAATACAATAGGCAATAACCAATAAAACAAAAAAGGAATAAGTGCCTGTTTGTGGTTCCCTTTTAAAGTCATGGAAAATTTAATCTTGAAAATCAATGAAGCAATAAGAACTCCAAGTGTTGGGCCAATTCCTTGTAATATTATTTTAACGGCATCATTGTCAATCCCCGAAAGAATTCCAACTTTATTAGTCAAATATCTCATAATTATTGCTATAACGTAAAATACAGCAATTGCATAAATTAATTTGTTTTTTTCTGTCATAGAATATTTATTTTACTTTTGTAATTATTTCTTGTGTATGTGTCATCCCTGCGGGACTCTGAAACGTTTATTATAATTTCGTCCTTCATCTTTTTAATCAAATTTTTATTTACTCTTTTCTCTATTAATAAACGACAACAAAAACCGGTCAATATCCTTTTGTCTGACGTGAGAAATCGCCTTGTTTGTTTTTGAAATATTGAGAAAATTGCACATCTTTTCCAACAGCCATATCCCTGAACGATAACGATGAAAAAATCCACTTCTCAACACCTCTTTTATTGAAGAATTCAATTTTCTGCGAATTTCAGTTTCAGTAAAATGGAAACTCTTACCGTCTTTCGACATAGACCAAGGGTCGGATTTTTCTCTCACGACAGGAAACATAAGTTCATCTTCCTGCAAAACCTGTATTTTTGCAAGCATCCTGTTTTCGCTCCTGAATGCCCTGTGCCAAAGTTGCTTGTCCATCTTTTCCGATGTTGATGATGTCCATCCTCCTGCCATATTTTTCTTTCTGCTTCGACTCATGGATCTGTTTTATAAATTGTTGTTTATTACTTTTTTTAACGGCGCGGTCGTTGCCGTTTTGTTCATATTCGACAATTACTGCCCCACCCGCCAATAAGTCTCAACCAAATGCGTATTGACGGCAAGTACTGCCTGCCGTTGCCCTTGCACAAAGGTTTCGGAAATCTGTGATACCAAATAGCCGTAATCGGTGTTCTGTTTTGCTATATTCATTGTCTGTTTCTATATT
>JAITNR010000178.1 GCA_031290375.1 Prevotellaceae bacterium
ACACACACACACACACACACACACACACACACTACGCGAATGTGTTAACGGGCGGTGCGCGCGCGGAATATAACACAAATAAATTAAATACACAAGAAAGTTTAAGAAATTCTTCCCTCAGAAAGTCGGAAGAATTTGTCGCTATCATTTTCGTCATTGCGGGCTTGACCCGCAATCTCCAAATTAAAGAGAGTGCTATGAATTGCTTCGCTCCGCTCGCAATGAAGCAACCCCCAAGTACAATGTTACCACATTGTTCATTGTTGTGGATAAGCAGTATTTTAAAATTATTCAAATAAGATATTTATTAACTAACAAATTATTATTCAAATGAAAACAAAAAAAGTATTATTTTTCACGCTGCTTATCGCAGCGATGGCGGCGATGCCGAAAAGTGCAATGTCGCAGGTTACAATCGGCTCCAGTGAGGAACCGCAACCATTCTCAGTGTTGGAGTTGATTTCCAACGGGCAACCCGGACAGGGCTTGCGTTTGCCACAACTCAAAGACAATGAGCGCAAGAAGCTGACAACGCAGATAGACACCATTGCCAACTCTGTTGTAAAAGCTTTGGCAAACGGGCTGACCATTTACAACACGGACGCTAACTGCGTACAGTACTGGAACGGTGACAAGTGGATTGATGCAGGCACCTGCCAGCCCTTTATTCCCTACGTAGAACCTCCTGCTCCCACAGGCTGCTCTCAACCCATTCCGCCTGTTATTTTTATGGCTTACAATCTCGGCGCCGACCCGACGCTCGACACGCCTAAAAAACAGATGCAATACCTTGCAGAACACCCTTACGATAAACTTGACGCTACTGTTTACGGCGGTTTGTTTCAGTGGGGACGCGGTTACATAGAAGACCAAGCCTTGCCTGAAGACCAGAAAAAAGGTTGGAAACACGCTGTTGATTTGTCTGACCTTCCTAACCGCTGGCGTTATGATTATATGAGTAACTTTTATTTAGCCGACGGTGGCTTTACAGGGGCTCTTGACGATAACGGTCAGCCTTCAGACCCTGTTGCTACTCAATTTATTGAAAACAATACGTCTCCTTATGATTGGCTTACTGTTCCGGCTAAAAATGACAGTCTTTGGGGTAACGGTTGGCCTATTAATCACAATTTTGGCATTGCTGCTGTTGCTGACGGGGCTCTTCAGGGACAAGGCTCATATGCGGGGCAGTATTTCCAACCTACAAAATGGGTTATGCCACAGAACAATCCCTGCCCTTCCGGCTTTCGTGTTCCTACACAAGACGAATGGGAGCGTATAGGTGCTTATGATTGTAAGCATCATGTTGTGGACAATAGTATTAGTTTTTCTACTTCTACCAGTGGTACACAACCTGATAACAATTCCAATTTGACTTGGGTACCTGTTGTTTGCGGGGCTACTTTTGGTAACTGTAAAGCTGATGCAGCTTGGAGTAACTCTACTCGTTCAGGTTACGCTGTTTATGCAACAGCTGACTGGACAGCCATGAGTTCCTCTGACAGGGCTGACCTCACCGGTTCTGCCGCTAAAGAACCTTTGCTTTTTCTGCCCGCAGCGGGCTACCGCAACTACAGTGGCACCCTGACGAATGTTGGCCAAGATGGCGATTACATCTCCAGCAGTGTGACTACTGCTGCTACAAGAGCCTCGCACAGCATGATATTATACAAAGCGGAAGTCCATCCGGGCAGGTACGGCTCTTTCAGAGCGTGCGGGCTTAGTGTGCGGTGTGTGAAAGACTGAAAATTGTCTGAACTGTGATTTTAATGTGATTTTTTTGATTATTATGATAAAAAAATCACATAAATTATAATGATTACCCGTATAATAGCCTAAATATTCGCGTAACGCTCTGATTATTAGCATTTTATAACAAAATTTCAGCAACATACATAACAGATTGATTTTCAATATATTACATTCATTTTTAGGCGAATATACGGGTATACAGTTAAATCATTTTAATCATACGGAAATCACAGTTCAGACAAAAGAAATCGGGCAATCTTTAAATGGGGTTGTCTGATTTTTTTTTTTGTTTTCAATGAAATATCCGTATAACGTCCTGATAGTGTTCGCAATGACGGTGCATTTGTTGCTTTTTAGGTTAAATATCCGATAATCATATTTATTAAGGTCCAAAATATTGGCTTATGTGCGCTTTGTGCTGAAAAAATATTAATTTTGTAAAAAATTAATTGTCCGGCATAAAAACCACAAGATTATGAAATTGAAGTACGTTTTGTTTTGGGCTGCAATGGCAGTGCTGCCGCTGGTTTCGACGGCACAGGTTAATGATACTGTAAATGTTGAGCATCCTCTTTTTAGATCGGAGGCACAGGTTCAAGACTCGGTTTCTGACTGGATGTTCGAATTTGTCGAAAAGATGCCCAGATTCAAGGGTGGGCAAACTGCTCTGACTAATTTTTTGCAGGAAAATATTCTATATCCTAAGCAGGCTATAGATGCATGCATTCAAGGACAAGTAGTGGTAAACTTTGTAGTTAGCCCTGATGGCTCAATTGACAGGATAAAAATAGTGAAACCTGTACATTCTTCGCTTGACAAAGAGGCTATTCGGGTTGTAAAACTAACGAGTGGTATGTGGATGCCTGGGGAACAAGATGGCAAAAAGGTGAATGTTTACTTTAATCTTCCGATAAAATTTAAATTACAATAAAAAATATGAAAAACACACACATTTTTGTCTGTTTGGGTGCATTAATTTTGCTTGTATCGTGCGCTACGCCGATGTCGCTCTATAAAAAAGGAGAATATTATCGTGCAACATTGGAGGCGGTTAAAAAACTGCGTTCAAAGCCTGATGATATCAATGTTCAACAGATATTAAAAGATGCCTACCCAAAGGCTCAGCAGGCATCTTTGAGAATTATTAACGGTTTGCAATATTCACAAGACCCCAACAAGTATTATTCTATTGTAAATCAATACAATAATCTCAATACACTTGCAAACGAAATCTACCGTTGCCTAAAGGCTAACCAGCTGATTCCCAATCCTGTAGATTATAACGATGAACTGTCGGTAGCAAAGCAGGCAGGAGCAGAGGAATTTTATCAACTCGGAATCAATACATTGGCAAACGGCGATGTCAGGAGCGCAAGGCTTGCGTTGAATTATTTCAACAATGTAAACGGTTTTGTGCCTGATTATAAAGATGTCAATCAGTTAATTTTTAAAGCAAAAGAGCAGTCTATTTTGCAGGTTGTAGTGCGTAAGCCATTGACAAACAGGAGTTATCAACTTTCTTCCGATTTCTTTTTCGACAACCTTATGGGCGAACTGAGAAATGTTACGCACAACAAAAAAGTGGTGTTTTTTGAGCAGGGGCAAACCACAAATCTCACTACCTCTCATCAAATCATTCTGCTTGATTTTGTGGATTTTACCGTAGGCAATTCGAGAGAACTGCAAAAAGTTACCAACTGCAAAAAAGACAGTGTAATTGTCGGGTACACAAATGTTCACGGCACAAAGTACCCTGCCTACGGCACTGTTAGAGCAACTTACACGCAACACACACTTGAGGTACTTTCGGCTGGCATACTTAACGTGCAAATCATTGATTTTTCAACAAATAAGGTGGTACGACAACAGAAATTTACAGGGGAATACCTTTGGACGACCGTTTGGGGAACGTATCAGGGAGATGAAAGAGCTTTAAATTCAAAACTGGAGCAAATGTGCAGACGCCGTATAGAAACACCTCCGCCACCGCAAGATTTGTTTGTCGAATTTACAAAGCCAATTTTCTCTAAAACAGTGAGTTTTTTAGACAGTTATTATAAAAATTATTAATAGACATAAGATATTGAGATTCAAAGAAGATAGATATAGATTGTAAGACAAATGAAGAATGCAAGGAAAAGAAAAAATGAATAATGGCATCGCAAGGTATCTATTTTTTTGATTTACAAGTTCTACCACAAAATATTTGGTTCCATAATCTAGAAAAGTATAAAAAAATGAAAAAAACACTTCTTGTTTTCTTAACGGTTTTACTCGTTGCCTGTGCCGAAACTGACGAACAAAAGGCGAATAAGTTACTCCAAAAAGCGAGGGATTTTTATGTTGCTCAACAAGCGGATACGGCAAAAATCATCTTGGAGTCCATTCATACGCTCTATCCGCGTCAGGTCAATTACAGACGGCAGGCTGACACTCTGCTTTGGACTATAACCTTCAATGAAATTACACGGCAGATACCTCAGATTGATTCTACGCTGTTTTTTTTGTGTAACAGTGCAGAAAAAATTGCAAAAGACTATAAGTTGCAAAAAGACGAAAAATACCAGCCAATAGGCGACTACGAACATATTTCTATGTCGAATGCTATAAATACCGGTCGTAGCCACTTAAAGCCAATAACTGATGAACATGGCAACTTTCGCTTTATCAGCAATTTAGCTGGCAATCCAATACATCACAAGGCAGTGGAAATTGAGAGCGGGGATATTTCTGCTGAAACAGCAACCGCATCGGAGGTTGAATGCAACTATTACAGCGACTTCGGCGTTACTTACGAAATGGTTAATTTCTCCGAAGAAAAGGCAAAGAATTTTATCCTATTTGTAAAAAACAATGCAGATAAAAAGTTAAAAATAAGACTGAAAGGTGATAAAGAGTACTCCTACACCTTTAATTCCAAAGATGTTAGGGTGTTTGTCGAAACTTTTGATTTTGCTCTTTTGCTAAAAGATATTCATCGAAATCGTCAAAAAAAATCTGAAATGGAAAAAACGCTCAATTTTGTCAGGAACAGATTACAATGATGATGTGATACCAAAATGATAAAATAAGTCCGCTGAGAACACATTCATTGTTCATTGCTCAGACATTCATTTTCGTCATTGCGAGCGGAGCGAAGCAATCCACAGCACTCTCTTCGATTTGGGCTTGACCCGCAATCTCATTTTTGTATAAAATATCCTGTACCTTGAATGAATACCACCTCACTGCAAATTCGTCTTGCGGTGAAGGGGTGATACTCTTCCTGACTTCGACACTCTATCCCCCAATCCCCATCCCCAAACTGTGTAAAAATGGCACTTTTTGAGCAAAAGTTATTTTGTGGTGGCTAATTGTGCTATATTTCATGTTTTATGTAAAATAATATCATATTTATTTGTTTTTTCAAAAATATTGTATTACCTTTGTAATGTTAAATCATTAAATGATTAATATGATTAAGAAACAAATCATAAAAATCATAATAAAATCACAGTTCAGACAATGTTTCGTCCTAAAAAAGCGTTGCTGCCGAAAAAAAATGGACAAATATTTGCTTGAGGTGCTATTGATTTTGCAAAATAGATTGTTGCGGTTTCGCCGTAGAGCATTCATATCAATAGAAAAACAAACAACAAAGCGAAATACGCCGTCATTGCGCGTGGAGCGAAAGCAATCCAGCAATTAAGAACATCACAAGTTATTTAATCTGCGTCATCCGTATGCTAAAAAAACCACGGCATAACCACACAGTCAGGGCAAATTGGAACGCTGTTTACACAAATTTAAAAGAATTGTGCAAAAAAGTTGCACGATTTGAGAAAAAATGTGTATTTTTGCATTCTTGACCGTGGTAACGAATATCTATTGTCCGTCAGCAAATTTTATAACATAAATACATTGATATTTAATACTTAACATTCAAATTTAATAAAAATGATTACGGAAAATTTAATTAGACTTTTTGAAAGCAGTATCAAAGATAATTGGGAACTGCCTGCATTTACCGATTATGTTGAGCAACATACGATGTCATTCGGCGATGTTGGTATGCAGATTGCAAAATTACACACTCTTTTTGACAGCATCAGGCTCGAACAGGGTGCGAAGGTATCGCTTATAGGCAAAAACGGCTGTAATTGGTGTACCACATACATTGCGGTGGTCACCTACGGAGCAGTGATTGTGCCGATATTGCAGGATTTTAATCCGAATGATGTGCAACACATTGTAAATCATTCCGATTCGCAACTGTTGTTTGTTTCCGACAACATTTGGGATAATATCGAGGTAGATAAAATAGCTGATTTGCGGGCTGTTTTTTCGTTGAACGATTTCCGTTGCCTGCACCAGAAGGACGGCGAAAAGGTGCAGATGGCGAACAAAGCTTTGCTCGATATATTCGCCGAAAAATACCCTGACGGCTACCAGCCTGCCAATGTTCTTTATCTTACAAAGTCCAATGCGGAACTTGCCTGTATCAGTTACACGTCAGGTACGACCGGATTTAGCAAGGGCGTAATGATAACGGGCAACGCTCTTGCAGGCAATATCGTTTTTGGGTTTGCCACACGTTTGCTTGAAAAACACGATAGGGCTTTGGCGTTTTTACCTTTGGCTCACGCCTACGGCTGTGCGTTCGATTTCCTTACTTCGTTTTGTGCAGGGGCTCACACTACTTATTTGGGCAAAACTCCTTCACCCAAAATCCTGCTCAAAGCAATGTCAGAAGTACGTCCAACTTCGATTTTTACAGTGCCTTTGATTATTGAAAAAATTTACCGAAAACAGATTCAACCGATGCTAAACAGCCGTTCCATGCGATGGGCATTGAGTATTCCTGTGGTTGATAATAGAATTTATTCCACAATTAGGAAAAAAATTACCGATGCTTTTGGCGGTTCGTTCAAGGAGGTAATTATCGGTGGTGCACCGTTGAACAGAGAGGTTGAGGAGTTTTTTCACAAAATCGGCTTTAACTTTACTGTCGGCTACGGAATGACCGAGTGTGCCCCGCTTATTTCCTACGCTCCGCATAACAAATTTGTTTCTTTTTCTGTGGGAAAAATTCTTAAAGGAATGGAGGTTAAAATAGACTCGCCCGACTCATATAGCATTGCAGGCGAGATACTTGTGAGAGGCGAACACGTGATGCTCGGTTATTACAAGAATCAAGAGGCTACCTCAGCAGTTTTTACCGAAGACGGCTGGCTGAAAACGGGCGATATGGGTACAATTGACAGGGATTTCAATATTTTTATTCGCGGACGAAGCAAGAGTATGTTGCTCAGCGGCAGCGGGCAAAATATCTATCCTGAAGAGATTGAGGCAAAACTCAACAATATGCCTTTTGTAAACGAAAGTCTTATTTTAGAAAACTCACAAAATAAACTCGTTGCATTGGTTTATCCTGATTATGAGGCAATTGACGAGGCGAAAATTTCTGACAAAGAACTTACTCTGGTTATGAACTCTAATAAAAATAATCTTAACAAATTAGTTGCCTCCTATGAAAATATCGTTGATATTCAGGTATATCCGAATGAATTTGAAAAGACTCCCAAAAAGAGCATAAAGAGGTATTTATACACTAATCTTATAAGGTAAAAACAATTTGTAAAATCAATGATGCTACCTGTATCTTATTGACCTGCCAATTTTTAGAGTTGTACCTTTGTTCAGGTGGTTGAGTTGACAAAGGTTCGCAACTGTCGTGCCGTACCTGCGCGCGATTGTTGAGAGTGTCTCCCCTCGTCCGATTCTGTGGTAGCGAAGCTGTTTCAGTCGCTCCAAATCCGACTTGTGCCTGTAGGTCTCTTTTTTTGTTATGAAATAGGTATCATAGCGAATTTTATGATTGTCATAATCCACTATCTTGTCGGTATTGAAAGCGTTGCCCAAAAAACGCAGTTCAAAGTGCAAATGTGGTCCCGTAGAACGCCCTGAAGTGCCACCAAGCCCGATAATTTCGCCGGACTTGATAGTCTGATTGTTTTCCACCAACGATTTTGAAAGATGAGCATAAACAGACTCCAAGCCGTTGTTGTGCCTGATCACTATGTAGTTACCATAGCCTCTGGGTTCGTAGTCCACAATTCTGACAGTTCCGTCAAAAGCTGCCTTTACCGTATCGCCAATGTGCAGAGCAATGTCTGTGCCGTAATGGAAGCGTCCGTGTCTGGTACCAAAAGGCGATGTGATGCTACCCGTATTGACGGGGAAAACAAAATTGCGACAATCCACCAGCGTAGAGTCGGGCAAATCATTGATTGACACCTTGTACGGATTTAAAAATTCTGATGACCACGAAAAATTATACAACTTGTCCGAAGGGACATCGTAGTCTTCCAATTCGTCTTTTGATTCGTCAAAAAAAACGATATTATCGTCTTGTTTTACACTATGTTGCACTTTTTTTGCATCAATCGGATTTGCCTCCTCGACAACAGCACCACTCAACGACTTTTTGCAAGTGACAGTGGTGGCATACGCAATGTATTTTTTTACAGAATCGGAGGCAATATTCTGATTGTTCGGCTTCTGTGAATACGCCGCAAAAACGAAACTACAAAACAAAAACAGTATAAAAAAAATTCTTTTCATAACTTTCTAACTTTTATTAATATTGGTATACAATATTTTTCTAAAAAAGAGCATAACACCAAACAGTTTTTTTATCAAATCAATAATTCTTCCGAGTTGTTTACAAAACAGGAATTGATTTTTTGATAATCAAATATTTCATTTTTGCCAAAAAATCTTTCTATTTCTAAAATTGCGTTATCCGCCGAGTCGGATGCGTGGATAATATTTTCCTGATTGCTCATGGAGAAATCACCACGGATAGTACCTGAAGCAGCATTTCTGCCATTGGTAACACCTGTCATCATACGTACAACAGCCACAGCCTCAACACCCTCCAGACACATCAACACCACAGGCGATGCCATCATCGACTCCTTTATACGTGCAAAAAATGGCTTATCCACGAGATGAGCATAATGAACATCAAGAATCTCGTGCGTAAGTCTCAGCATTTTCAGCCCTGCCAAACGCAACCCTTTCCGTTCAAACCTCGTGATAACTTCACCCAAAATCTCCCTTTGAAGCCCACAGGGCTTTATAATAACAAGCGTTTTTTCTAACATTTTGTCTGTAAGAATATTTTGAAAAAAGCAAAGGTATAAAAAAAAATTCAAAGAAACAAATTTTCTGAATAAAGGTTAATTCTTTTTTTGAGGTGCTGAGTACCGTTCAAAAAAATGAACAATGAATAATTAGTGTGTTCTCTATTCATTATTAGTGCCAATCCTCCGCCCTCAATTTTCGCAACCAAAAAAAAACCGCCCCTATTCCCAGAGCGGTTTTTTCATTAGTTTTAGAGTCAGGAAATTATCTTAAATCCTGGCTCTAATATTGCTGTTTACTTCTTCACTATCAACTTCTCCA
>JAITNR010000197.1 GCA_031290375.1 Prevotellaceae bacterium
AAGGTAGATATAATTTTTGGATTGTGCAAATTTATTTTTTACAAAAATAATGAAGAATTAAAAGAATATGGGAGGGAATTATTTTTAATGAATAGAGAACGCATTCATTTTTTATTATATAAGTCCTCCATTTTCGTCATTGCGAGCAGAACAGAGCAATCCCATACATCCTCTTCTGTGGATTGTGGGTCATACCCCAAAGGGCATAGGCGCCCGCAATGACGTGAAGGGCAAGAGCAATGGTACCCCCATTATTCATTAAAATGTTTTAGCCCATTAGGGCGTTATCATTATTTCAACATATCCGTACTTCTTTTTACAAAGTCAGCCAAATCCTTGCCTTTTAGCAGGTTACCTGCAAGTAGTGCTAAATCTATCAATTGCTTTATATTGCTTTTGGGCGTAGCAAAATTGGTGTAAATATCGCGTTTTTTGTTGTTCAAATCGGTGATTTGTTTGTCAAACGATTTTTTTTGTTCCTTTTCCTCAATCGGCACTTCGTCATCTTTTAGTTTGCTGTGCTTTTCCGAAAGTTCGTTGCGGCTTTTTTCGAGTGCTGCTACCTGCGAAACGATGGGCTCAATTTCCGTAGAAAGTTCTTTTTGCTGCTCGTCCAAAACCCCTTTTATCAATGGGTGAGAAAGATTTAAAACCAAATTGTAACTGTCAGGCATTTCTCCGTAGAAATTCATCATCGGATTGCCTCCCGTGGCAGACATATCCTTCATTCTACGCATAAACTCATTTTGAGTAATCACAATCGGTTGGGCATCAGCTCCGAAATTTTCTATCGTAACCAAAAAATCAGTTTTCTCAATTTGCGGAATTTGTGAAGAAAAAATTGTTGTCAAAGCATTCTGCTGTTCAGGTGTAATATCAGATTTTTGCTCATCTTTCTTCTGAATAAGTTTTTCAGGAACATCGCTATCCACACGTACAAAATGTACTTTTTCGAGTTTCTGTTCAAGATGGCTAATCCAATGAGAACCAAGTTGTCCATCCATCAAAAGCACATCGTAGCCCTTATCTTTTGCAGCCTCAATATAAACGTGTTGTTCTGTCAGGGAATTTGCATAAAGATATACCAAAGTGCCGTTTTTATCGGTCTGTTCTGCTTTTATCAAGTCCCGATACTCCTTAAAGGTGAAAGTTTTGCCATCACTGTTTTTCAAAAGGGCAAAATCAAGTGCGCGTTCGTAAAACTTTTCGTCTGTAAGCATTCCGTATATTATAAAAATTTTCAGGGCATCCCATTTTTGCTCAAACTGAGTGCGGTCGCTCTTGAAAATGTCTTGCAGGCGGTCCGCCACTTTTTTGGTGATATGAGATGATATTTTCTTCACATTTTGGTCACTTTGCAGGTACGAACGGCTGACATTCAACGGAATATCAGGCGAATCAAGCACTCCGTGCAACAAGGTGAGGAAATCAGGCACAATCCCTTCAACCGAATCGGTTACAAAAACCTGATTGCAGTAAAGTTGAATTTTATTTCGCTGTATATCAATGTTATTTTTGATTTTCGGGAAATACAAAATTCCTGTCAAATTGAATGGATAATCCACATTAATATGAATATTGAATAGCGGCTCTTCGGTATAAGGATAAAGTTCCTGATAAAAATTTCGGTAATCCTCATCTTTGAGGTCGGCAGGCTTTTTGGTCCAGGCGGGTTCGGTAATGTTGATTACATTATCCTCCTGTGTTTCAACTTCTTTGCCGTCTTTCCAGTCCTTTTTCTTTCCGAAAATTATCGAAACAGGCAAAAAATGGCAGTATTTGTGCAGCATTGTGGCAATTCTTGTGTGTTCCAAAAATTGCTTGTTGTCGTCATCAATGTGCAGTATTATGTCCGTTCCTCTCTCGGTTCTATCGCAGTTTTCGAGGGTAAATTCGGGTGAACCCGTGCAACTCCAATGCTGTGCCGGTTCATCTTTGTAGGATTTTGTAAAGATTTCAACCTCTTTGCTGACCATAAAAGCCGAATAAAAGCCCAAGCCAAAATGTCCGATTATTGCGTTCGGATTGTCCTTGTATTTGTCCAAAAAGTCAGTTGCTCCCGAAAAAGCGATTTGATTGATGTAACGCTCAATTTCATTGGCTGTCATACCAATTCCATTGTCAGAGACGGTAAGCGTGCCTTTCTTTTCGTCAAGTTTTATCTCTACTTTCAAATCACCTGTTTCACCGTTAAATTCGCCGCTTTGGGCAATAATTTTCAGTTTTTGCGTTGCGTCTACAGCATTGGAAACCATTTCTCGCAGAAAAATCTCGTGATCCGAATATAAAAACTTCTTAATTACGGGGAAAATATTGTTGGATGTAACCCCGATTGTACCTGTTGTTGCTTGATTTTTAGACATAATATGATTTTTATTTTTTATTAAAATTTTTGTCGTATATTTTTTATTGCGGTATTACTTCAACAAAAAAAATGCCATAACAAAAACTATGACATTTTGACAGTAAAAACCGATTGAATCATCAAGGATGAACTCTTAATTGCTGTCCAGATAGTACTTGTAAATCACTTTTACGGCAATACTTACGTCCTTTTTTGCAGCATCGTAGAACTTGTACGTAATCGTATTGTCACCTTCCGTCTGCGACGTGCAATCAGCATAAAAACCCTGCTCTTCTTCGGTAATATCCCATTTAAGAAGTTGAGTAGGTTCTCCGTTGCCGGCAATGCACGTTACAACACAAAGTTCGTCAGTTGTACCTGTCAGTATGGACTCTCTTGTTATCAAGACTTCAAGCGCAAAAGACTCTTTGGAAAATATTTTTCCGTCAAACTTCAATTGGTTTGAGCCTGATCCGTAATCTTCGTAGTGGTCAATAATTACGGTTTCACCTCCTTTCAAATCAACGTAATTGCCTTCGTTGTTTACATACTGAATTGTAAAATCAGGCTTTTGTTCACTTGGTACAGGAACTTCATTGCAAGATGTAAGAAGTGCAACAACCGCTAATGTTGATAAAAATGCTAATTTTTTCATAAATTTTATATTTATTAAAGTTATTATTAACAGACCAAGCACAAAGGCGACTTCGCGTACTTGCGCAAACCTTGCGCAAAGGAATACAAATTCTCCACCCCTTTTTTAATACAGCGCAAAGATAACACTTTTTTTTGATATGTTATGAAAAAAAATACAGGACAAGACAGGTGCAGAAAAAATATACGGCATTAATATCAAATTATATAAAAATCATTTACAGACAATTAAGAAAAAAAATTGTACCTTTGCAGAAAAACTTGTAATTCAAAATAAGAAAAATGGGCTTAAAAGATTGGTTTTCAAAAGACAAAAAAGACATTTTAGATAAGGGTTTAACAAAAACAAAGACATCTATTTTCGAGAGGATTTCGCGTGCAATAGGAGGAAAATCAAAGATTGACGAAGAAATCCTTGACAATATAGAGGAAGCACTGATTACATCTGACATTGGAGTTGAAACTGCATTAAAAATTATTCAACGCCTGCAAAAACGTATCACAAAAGACAAATATGTCAATAAAGAGGAAATTTACAATGTTCTTCAACAGGAAATTGTTCAGCTTTTGACACAGCAACCTCAGACAAACTCCTCTTTTGATAATCTTTCGTCAAAGCCTTATGTGATACTGGTTGTAGGGGTCAACGGCGTTGGCAAAACCACCACAATAGGCAAGCTGGCAAATCAGTTTAAAAAAGCTGGCAAGAGCGTTTATCTCGGTGCTGCCGACACTTTCAGAGCCGCCGCCGTAGAACAGCTGGTTATTTGGGGGGAACGGGTTGGTGTGCCCGTAGTAAAGCAAAAAATGGGTGCAGACCCCGCCTCTGTGGCATTTGACACACTCTCTTCGGCAAAGGCAAACAATGCAGACGTAGTGATAATAGACACTGCCGGACGGTTGCATAACAAAGTTAATCTGATGAATGAACTGACAAAAATCCGTAACGTAATTGCAAAAATTGTGCCTGATGCCGACATTGAAGTTTTGCTTGTATTAGATGGCTCAACAGGGCAAAATGCCTGCGAACAGGCAAAGCAATTTTCTAGGGCAACACAGGTTACCGCTCTGGCGGTTACCAAACTTGACGGTACCGCGAGAGGAGGCGTTGTTATCGGAATTTCAGACCAAATGCAAATACCTGTAAAATACATCGGCTTGGGCGAAGGTATTGACGATTTGCAACTATTTGACAGAGAAGAATTTGTTAAATCTCTTTTTGAAAAATAACTGATGTTACCACTTGCTGAACGGCTTAGACCTCAAACGCTTGACCATTTCATCGGGCAAAAACACCTCATCGGAAAGGGTGCAGTGCTGCGTTCTATGATTGAAACAGGAAACCTGTCTTCATTCATAATGTGGGGACCACCGGGAGTGGGAAAAACCACACTTGCCAAAATTATTGCCAATAAAACTGAACGTCCTTTTTATATTCTCAGTGCTGTTACTGCGGGGGTTAAGGACGTGCGGGACGTGATAGAAAAGGCAAAGCAAAATCGGTTTTTCAACAGTTCTGCTCCTGTGCTTTTTATTGATGAAATGCACCGTTTTAGCAAATCACAACAGGATTCTCTGCTCGGTGCGGTAGAAACAGGAACTTTCGTGCTTATCGGAGCAACTACGGAAAACCCGTCATTCGAGGTGATTACGCCATTGCTTTCCAGATGTCAGGTTTATGTGCTAAACTCGCTGGACAAAAGCGATTTGGAAGAACTTTGCCAATACGCAATCAAAACAGACGCAGAACTCAAACAGCAAGAAATAGAAATTAAGGAAAATGAGGCGCTCCTTAGATTTGCAGGAGGTGATGCCCGTAAATTGCTAAATATAATTGAACTAATTTACAATTCAAAAAAAGATGGAAAGATAGTTATTGACAACAAAACCGTTACAGAGTGCCTGCAACAGAACCCGCTCGCATACGACAAGGACGGTGAGATGCACTATGACATTATTTCTGCTTTCATCAAAAGCATGCGGGGTAGCGACCCTGACGCTACAGTTTATTGGCTTGCGCGAATGATTGAGGGAGGTGAAGAAGCCAAGTTTATAGCCCGAAGAATGCTTATTTTGGCTGCCGAAGACGTAGGTTTGGCTAATCCTAACGCACTCTTGCTGGCAAATGCCTGTTTCGAAACGGTTCATAAAATCGGTTTCCCAGAGGCGCGAATACCACTTGCCGAAACGGCAATTTATCTTGCAACAAGCCAGAAAAGCAACTCCGCCTATATGGCAATAGAAGCAGCATTGGAATTGGTAAGAAAAACAGGAAATATGCCTGTTCCTCTGCATCTTAGAAACGCGCCAACAAAACTGATGAAAGAATTGAATTACGGCAAAAACTATAAATATGCACACGATTTTGAAAACAACTTTGTGGAACAGCAATTTTTACCTGACAGCCTTAAAAACAATCAATTATGGCAACCGCAAAAAAATGCGGCAGAACAAAAAACAGCAGAACATCTAAAAAATATTTGGAAGGACAATAAACGGTATTAATATTGTATGTAAAAATAATTTGTTTTACGTTAAAAAAAAGTTGTACCTTTGCAGAGTATCTAACATGATATACATTATTTAATGATGGATCCAACAGTGTCGTGAGACAGGGTTGGCTTTTTTTTATTTAAGGATGAAAAATAATTTGTTTTTCCTGACTTCGACGGTCAAAAATCACAAAGCACTATTACTCAATAACTTACAAAAACAGCGAGCCACTACACTTTTTAATTTTCGAGTAATTGATAAGGCACTAAACTTCGGTGTTTTTTCATTGCTTGATATATTGTTTGTGTGTCTTTTGACGTTTTGGCAGGCAAAAC
>JAITNR010000218.1 GCA_031290375.1 Prevotellaceae bacterium
CGAAAATCCAAAGCCAATAATGGCTATTAATGCGCCCAACCATTCGCCAAGCGTTTGAATGAAATGAGCAATTACAGGCGTTGCAGGAAATTCACTGCCTTCTTGCGACGTGTCTTGCAGCTTGTCTTTCCGGTTCCACCAAATTTGAACGCCAACCCAGCAAGCTGCAACAATAACCAGCCAAATCAACAAAAATGCAAACACATACTTCGCTTCTGCGCTAAAAACTTGCTCGTCTATCGCAACATAAAGCAGATAAAACGGCAATACGGCATTCAATGCCGCCAATGCCAAATACAGCCAGCCAAACGGTCGGCGAAACAATTTCCCATTGTCGATATACGACAAAAAAGGAGCAATAAAATTCAAAACTTTTTCGTACATAAGAAATTAAATTTAAATTAAAAATTAGTATAACTATTCTTCTTCAAAATATTCGTCTCCGCCTTCACCTTCGTAGCCCTCGTTGGAATTTTCAAAGTTGTCAGAACCAAAGTATTTGTAGCGGCGTTCCAATGCCATACGGCGATTGTCGTATCTAACAACCCAATTTTGATGACGGTCGTACTCAAAAGTATAAAAACCCTTGCTTGTGTAGTTTCCTTCCACATCGTAGTCATTATGGCTTGTACCCTTTGATTTATCGAAATACTGAATTTTCTTTCCGGGTTCCTGATACGGATGCCGCTCAATTTCGGAAACACTTGTCAGACGATTGTTTTCATCGTAGCTGTATTCTGCTATTTTTTCGTCACGCAACTCTTTTTTGAAATTCTCTTTTAGCGGATAATACATTGTGGCATAAGTTGTTTTTTTTACAATATTGTTGTTTTTATCGTAAGCGTATTCAAATTCCTGAAAAGTATTTTTCGTACTGTCTTTTCTGTATGTCAGATACGAAACTGCGTTGCGATATTTGTCATATTCAATGGTTTCCATCAAATTGTCATTGGTGTAGCGCGTTTCTTTGCGTCCGTCTATTTGGTAACGATTAACCGTTGAGTCGCGAAATACTCTGCCATCCCAATTTTTTGTAATGCGCAGTTCTTTAAGAAGCCGCCCCATATTGTCGAAAAATTGCGTTTTATCACCCGATATAATTTTTAACAAATTGTTCTCGGCATCGTACTCATACGATTTTTCTACTTTTTTCTTTTCGTTTTCGATTTTGCCAGTTTCGGTAACAAAACCATCCTTGTTAAAAGAAGTGTAGGATGTGATATTACTGCGGATAAGATTGGTTTCCCAAAACTCTTCCACGCTGTCTTTCAGATTGAGTTTTTCCCAGTCGGAAGTTTTTTTAATGACGTAATCGCCTTCCGACTTTCCGCTGCCACCGCCGCAAGCCGTTAATCCTAAAACGGCAATCGCAATAATAATTACTTTTTTCATTTGAATATTTTTATTTTATTTTTGAATAAATATTTTAAAATTCCGGATTGCTTTGGGCAATACCCGCGCAATGATGAAAGCAACAAAGGCAGTCTGTTTTTATTAACAGGCTGTATATCAATCACATATATAATACAAGCACGCAACTGCTTGATAATCAACGACTTGGGGGGGGGGGGGTAACACACTTATAAACAATGTGTTGCGGACTTTTTCTGTCCGTAATGCTGCAATCATTGATATTTGTGAGAAACGTGTCATATTTTTTGAGTTATCTATTTTTATATTTTTTTGTTTATAAAATCAGGTGCAAAGGTAAGTAGAATTTTTGAATTGTGCAAATTTATTTTTTACATAACCGCCTTTGGAAAATAAATAAAATGAATACCCGTATAAGAACCTAAATATCCGCGTAATACCCTGATTGTTAGTGCTTTATGGCGAAATTTTATTGATGCATATAACAAATTTATTTTTAATATATTACATTCATTTTTAGGTAGATATACGGGTGTACATAATAAATAATGATATTAATTCAACTCATGCTTCGCATTATTGGTCAAAAAATCTTTTAAAAAAGATTAATCACAACATATTCCGACTGTGTTCCGATACGGAATTTGCCGCCCCAAATGCCAATGCCTGAGGTGATGTAAAGGTTGCTGTGGTCTGTGGCAAAAAAGCCGTAGGATTTGCCGAATATCCATTTAGCAATCAGGTTTATCGGAAAGAATTGTCCGTTGTGAGTATGTCCGCTGATTTGAAAATCAACGTTGCTGCTCTCCATTTCTTTAATATTAACAGGCTGATGGTCAATTATAAAAAGTGGTTTTGTGGTGTCAAGTTTTTCAATTATGGTACTCAATTTAGCCCTGTATTTGCGCGAGGCGTCTTCTCTGCCGACAACGTAAAATTTGTCTTGTACCAAGACTGCCGAATCTCTCAAGATATTGATATTTGATTTTTCCAAAAACACAAGATTTTTTTTAATATCGCCTATGTATTCGTGATTGCCAAGAGCCATATAAACACCATATTTTGAATTGATTTTCCTGAGAGTTTTGTAAATTTTTTGTTCCTCCAGCGGTTTCAAATAATTGTCAATCACATCACCTGCAATAAACACAACATCGGCGTTTTCCTTGTTTATAAGTGAAATCCAGTTTTCGAGTTCGTTTTTACCTATTCCGTATCCAAGATGTAAATCACTAATTGCCACTATTCTGAAAGGAGTATCTAACTTTTTTTCAATATTTATATTTATTTCAACTCGCTTTTTTTTGTAATAATTCAAGTTGCCCAAAATCAGGCAGGTAGAGACAGAAACGAGCAAAAACAGCCATCCTGCCCAAGAATTAAACATAAACTTTCCGATATTCAATAGGTGCGTGAGCCTGATTATATCAGCGACCAAAAAAATAATCAACAGATAAACAAAAATCACAATCCAAGCCGTACCTATTTTGTAAAGCACTGTAGTTAATGAAGTTGAAAGTGAGTTTCCCCACAAAAGAGCCACAAAAAAGGGCAGTTGAATAACTATCGAAACAACTGTCAGCAAAATTCTTAACGGCAAAATCGGCGGCAACATCAAATATAGCCGATAAAACAGATAAACATTTATTCCGAAAAAAACTATTATGGCTAAAACAAATTCAATTATTCTCATTTATTAAAATATAAGTTACAAATTAATTGATAAGACTCACAACTTGTTGAGGATGTGTCCCATTTTCTCTTTTTTGGTTTTAAGATAACGTTCATTGAACTTGTTGGGGACGATTTCGATAGGTACAATTTCCGTAATATCCAAGTCGTAAGCCTCTAAACCAATGCGTTTTACTGGATTATTTGTCATTAGACGCATTTTTTTTACACCCAAAGCCCTGAGAATTGATGCACCAACGCCGTAATCACGTTCGTCAGCCTTGAATCCAAGATGGACATTCGCCTCAACGGTATCAAAGCCTTCTTCCTGCAACTTGTAGGCTTTGATTTTGTTCATCAAACCAATGCCTCTGCCCTCCTGATTCATATAAACCAAAATGCCTCTTCCTTCCTGTTCTATCTTTTTCATTGCCTGATGGAGTTGTTCGCCACAATCGCAACGCTGAGAGGCAAAAATATCACCTGTAGCACAAGACGAATGCACCCTGATTAGCAGAGGCTCGTCATCTTTCCATTCGCCCTTGATGAGGGCAATATGTTCCAATCCATTAGATTTTTGCTTGAATGGAATAATCCTAAAATTTCCATATTCGGTTGGCATTTCTGCCTCTTGTCCTTGCTCTACAAGCGACTCTTCTTGAATACGATATGCAATTAAATCCTTGATGGTGATTATTTTGATGTCAAACTTTTGAGCGATTTCCATAAGTTGCGGCATACGAGCCATAGAGCCGTCCTCGTTCATAATTTCGATAAGGGCAGCTGCGGGATACAGTCCCGCGAGGCGAGCCAGATCGACAGCTGCTTCAGTGTGTCCTGCGCGCCGCAAAACGCCTCTGGAACGAGCATAAAGCGGATTGATATGTCCCGGACGACCAAAGGTTTGAGCAGTAGATTTAGGGTCTGCCAAAGCACGGATGGTTGCAGCTCTGTCTTCCGCCGAAACCCCTGTGGTACAGCCTTCTAACTTATCTACGGTAACAGTAAAAGGTGTGCCGTGAATGGAAGTATTTTCAAAAACCTGCTTCGGCAGTTCGAGTTCGGCACAACGCTCTTCGATAATAGGCACACAAAGCACTCCACGACCGTTTTTGAGCATAAAATTAACATCGGCAGGAGTAACTTTTTCAGCGGCAATTATAAAATCACCCTCATTTTCGCGGTCTTCGTCATCTACAACAATTACAAATTTTCCCTCCTTGAAATCAATTAACGCTTCTTTTATTGTGTTGTCAGTCATATAATTATCAGATTTTTATATAATTTGTTATTGGAACACAAAATTACATTTTTATTTCTTATTGTTTTGTACTAAAATTTTAAGGGATAACTCTACCTTTTTTCTTTAAAAAATTCCTGCAAAATCATCTTGCACTCATCTTCCAAGATACCGGACACTACTGCTGTTTTGGGGTGGAGGATATTTTGGGTTAAATTTGAAAAACCGCTTTTGGGGTCTTTTGCTCCGAATACTATTCTTGTAATCTGACTCCACGCCAACGCCCCGGCACACATTACGCATGGCTCAAGGGTTACGTATATAGTGCAGTTTGTCAAATACTTACCTCCCAAAAAATTGGCTGCCGAAGTAATAGCCAGTATTTCGGAATGTGCAGTAACGTCATTCAGTGTTTCGGTGAGATTATGCCCGCGGGCAATTATCCTGTCGTTGCAAACAATAACTGCCCCCACAGGAATCTCCCCTTTGTCAAGCGCATATTGAGCCTCTTTGAGAGCCTGATTCATAAAATATTCATCACTCATAGCAATTTCAGGTAGTTTGATTATGTTGATTTTTTTGTGTAAAGATGGATAAAATTTTTTAATAAAATAAAGAAAGAGCCACAACACAGCGACTCTTTGCAGTTTATCTCGAAATTATCAATTTGTGATTGGTTCGGCTTGTGTCTGAAATTACTCTCAGGTCGTAAATACCGTTTGGAATGCCATCTATATTAAGCTGTTTAACGCCATTTTCCGTTATGTTTTGTTCGGAGAACTGCCTGATTAATTTTCCGACCATGTCATAAAGTTCAAACTTGATGTTTTGTTGATTTGCAGAAAATTGAACATTTACAATGCCCTTTGTCGGATTTGGAAAAACTGTTATTTTATCATTATTTTCAACATCTTTCAGTGCGCTTGTACTTGAAGTGTAGTGTGCCGTAAAACCTGCACTTGTCAGACCTTCGTCCGAATGAAATACTACGGTCATACTTTCACTGTAGGCAGTTACGGTGGGCGGTAAATTGTTACCGTAATACAATCCCAACAGTACATTGTTCTGTAGAGGACCCTTATATACAGCGACAAAATCATATACCACTACTCCCATATCTTCCACGTCAAATTCTGAAAACGAAAGTGTTACGCTCGTAGCCCCCGGCGGCTGAATAACCCATTGACAATCCATATTGTTGCAGTAGTCTGAATCTCCGCTACCATCCGTGATTGTGCCACTTTCGTCTGTTAGAGTAGTTACTCCCGAGCAGACACCATATTCGTCGGCATCTGACGTGTAACTTGCGGTAAATCCTTGCCGCTGTATGCTACCGTCAGTTGTCATTTTAACCAACATATCACCTGTATACGAAGTAGTAGACGCAGGTATCGTTGATCCCGTAATAGTTTTTAGGACATTGTGCATTCCATCATAAATAATGACATAATCATAATTATTTTCCAAATCAAAAGCGGAAAAAGTTAGCGTTACGTATGTGGCACAAGCAGGCTTGATATACCACCAGCACTGTAAATCATTTTCATACATTTCATCGCCTGAGCCATCTTCAAATGTGCCTGAGGCATCTTTTAAATAAACAGGAAGTTCGCAAAGGGGTGGTGTGGTAGTATTGTCTATTCCTACTGCATACCACGCCTGTTCTACTGCGGTGTATTGGGCAGAAGGGTTTCCGAACAGATCCGCAGCTGCCTGCAATGAGCCTTGATATGAACTGACAAAACCTGAGGTCGGAATAAGATAGGTCATCAGATTTCTATACACAATCTTTTGCGCGAGATCTATTCCAATGCCTGTAACAGAGTACGGGTTGCCCAAGTCGTTAACGCCACTTCCACCCTGACACAAAAGGTAAAACCAGAAATTTTGCACACCGCTGTTGGTATGAACTCCACCTGCGTCGCTCGAACTACTGGTATTTACCCAATATTCTCCGTGGTATGTACCGGGTTGGTAGCATATCTTTGGATTTGACATCGAACGCATATAATAGGGATAAACAAGTTTGACGTTTTCCCCAATAGTCCAATTGGGGTTAACGTTTGAATAAAATTCTATACAGGTGGCAAAAATATCGGAAAAAGACTCGTTCAAAGCACCCGATTCGCCTTGATAGTCCAGACCTCCGTTGCCGTTCGTTTCGGTTACCATGTGGGTAAATTCGTGCCCTTCAACATCAAGTCCAACTACCGCTCCGTAACTCACATTGTCTCCTCTGCCATATAGCATATAGCCGCTGCCAAGTGCGGCGGCATTAGTCTGCATACCATCTTCATCGAGTAAAGCAGGATTTACAATGTTATAGATATTACTTCCAAGTCCATCAAAACTGTTTCGTTGAAAGGTATTAAGGTAATAATCGTATGTTATTTCCATCCCCCAATGTACATCTAACGACATGTGTTGCGCCCAAATCGTTGATGTGTTTGTAAAATACGGAGCAACAGTGGGATTATATATATTCCAATTTACGCCGTCTTTAGTGTGTATTTTACGCGCATTGTCCCGCAACCGATAACTGCCGGAGTAACTGTCACAGATAAATTGCCTTTGTCCACTGTAAAGTGTAGTGCCTGAGGCATTTACATCTGCATTGTATAGAAGAGAAATTTTATTGAACACTTCACCTGTTGTTACATCTACAAACACATTGTACCTCAACAGCGGAGAAAATGATTCAATTCTGACCTTTTTTGCAGGAAAATACTGCCCGTCTGTTGGATTTTTGGCAAAGACAGTTTCTACAGGATACTCTTCCGCAAGCACCGTAACGTTAAGATGTTCTTTTGCGATGCCAATTGCTTGAATGTCAGAAATATTTATCTTAACATCAAGTTTTTTTAATGTTGCAAAATTTCCGTTAATGCTTTTGAGCAGTCCATCTTTTTCGTGGAACATGATTATATGTCCATCAACGGGATAACCATTGTAGAACTGCTGAAAATTTGTGTGCGTAAAACCAATTTCGTCATTTCTTTGGGAAATTTGCTCGAAAGTGTAGTTTGCATCAAGTCCAAGTAGCTCATTCAATTGTTTTACAATCTCTTTTGCATCAATTTTCTGTCCTGCAAAATCTGCATAGACCGAGCCGTTGTGGATAGTAATTTTCGGCTCATTATCAAAAAAATTTTTGATATTCGAACTTTTTTTAACTGTTTGGTTTGCCAAAAAATGATTTTGGGGGTTCTGAATAGAAGTTGTTTGTTGTCCCAAAATTATAGAGGAAATAAGCAATGCTGTGAGCAATACTGCCGTTTTGTAAAATTTGATACTCATATTTTGATTTAATTAGTTTAGAACTGCAAAGGTAGAAAAAATTATACCAAAAACAAAAAATCAGATAAAAATAGATTCTGCCTGCAAAGTTATAAATTTTTGGTTAATAAATTCAGGGGCGAGCAAAACATTAACACTTTTCTCTGTCTTTTGTTAAAAACATATTGATAATTTAATAATTTTTAAATGATTACCCGTATAGGCATACAAAATAAATAACACATAAAAGAATACATTGTAAATATTTGAAATTCAAATATAAATAACAACAAACCATTATAAGTTATTTATTTCGCATGCCATAATAACCTAAATATTCGTGTAATGCGCTGATTATTAGCGTTTTATAACAAAATTTCAGCAACGTACATAACAGATTGATTTTTAATATATTACATTCATTTTTAGGCGAATATACGGGTATACATTATTTTTAATCTGTAACTATTTCAAAATAAGTATCTTTCGGCAAATATTGTCTTATGAGTTTGTTGGTATTTTCGACCGTTCCCTTTTGCTACGAAGAATAAGGGTCGGTAAAATATGCGAATTACGGCTTGAAAAGTGTTTTTTTAGCCTGTTAGCCCGATAGGGCGTTATGTGAATAACCGCAGGTGAAACCTGCGAATAGGAAATTGTGCAATTAAAATCAAGTACTATATTGATAAAATCAATAACATTAATGTTGAAAATTGGACGATACAAGAACTCAAAAAAATTCTTATAAATGATACTGACAGCATTTCTTTTTCGGATTTTTCACAAAAATATATTCACAAAATGAAAGTTGATGAGCGAATTAATTTCTGACTTCGACACTCTATCCCCCAATCCCCATCCCTAAACTGTGTAAAAATGGCACTTTTTGAGTAAAAGTTGTTTTGTAGTGGTTAATTATGCTATATTTCGTGTTTTATGTAAAATAACATCATATTTATTTGTTTTTTCAAAAATATTGTATTACCTTTG
>JAITNR010000080.1 GCA_031290375.1 Prevotellaceae bacterium
ACGGCTTTATAATTCGGGTTTTGCGCCAGTTCACCGTAAATATTCTGCAATACCAATATGGGCTTTTCGGTGTCATCTTTTAGGACAACAAAAACATCATAGTCACTACCGTCTCTGGGCGTTCCATAGGCATAGGAGCCAAAGAGGATTATTTTTTCACAATCTTCACCAACAGTTTTTAAGATACTGTCTTTAATGGCGATAATATCGTCGTTAATCATCGGGTGTCTCTGTATTCCACCTCACTCAATGGAAAATCTAACTCTATTACCATGACTTCATCCACCGTCAGACCATACACCATTGTATCTATTTTTTCAACAAGTACGCAAATCCAATTCCACAAATGCTTGTTCTTCGCATTGTTACGCCTCTCAAATACGATAAATATTTAGTTTTCATGAGCATTTCCATTTTTGGGGACCTCAAATGTTTGCAACCATTGTTGCACAGATGATGGGTTTCCAGAAAGTACTTTAAGCACCATATTGTATAATTGAGCGGATTCTTGCTGCATTCGCTCATAAGACACAAGTCCTTTTGGTTTATATGGATTTTTAAGAATATCCCAAGTTATTTTTTTATATCCTAGTCTTATTGCCATTTTCTCAAGCATTTTTAAATATGCATCCTGTATAGTTTCAAATGAAATTTTATCATCACTCACTGTTTTCAGAAATTCTCTGTAAGAATTAATAACATCGGCATAGTCGTAGAACAGTATTTCCACAAGATTTAATGCCTCTGCCTTTCGGTATGTCACATCTGTTAAAGGAGTCGATATCAAAATTTTGAAAATATCGATACGATCTTTTCGTTTTTGTTGATTATAGTCAACAATTTTAGTGATGATTACTGCCAATAACGCTGAAACAATCACAGCAGCAATAGAAAGAATGTCCTTTGTTTCCATTATTTTTCCCCTTCATACTCCATCTCACTTAACGGAAAATCCAACTCTATTACCTTTACCTCATCATCAGTCAAATTATACATGTGGTAAACCAAGTTGTCCATTTGTCATTCAAGAACGATGATGTTAGCATAAAATTTACTCATCCAATTTTATCTGCCCGATACAGCCCAAAATAATATAAGCAATCACTGATAATAACAACCATATATTTTGGAGTATATACACAATCTGTGTTTTACTGATTTCACTATGTACAATAATTAGGTATACAACAGAAGGTACAAGTCCAAAAATAAACAGGCATGTTAATAAAAATGCAATTCGTTGCCATCCGAATTTATTACCTTTATTTACATATCCAGAAATAAATCTTACCGATGCCTGACCAAAGAGAATGACAGAAATGAAAGAAATATCACTGCGTTTAAAGACGGCCAGTAATGACTGTGATGTTAATAGTGAAATTAACAATAATATTAATAGAGGCATAATAGCAAACAACAATTCTGTAACAATAATTAGCATAGATTTCTTTTCGAGTTTGTTATCCATTGTGTTCTCCAGTAATCTTCTTATTTACTTTGGTAATAAAATATTCTTGTTTTAGTAAATTATCATCTATATCATATTTTTGTATGATTTTTACGTGTGCCAGTAAAGAATCACCGGAAAAAAGAGGAATTTCTGCATCAAGAAATTCTTTTAACCACTCGGAGTCTTCAATATGAGCTTGGATTGGCCTGTCATGTTTAAATAACCACAGTGTATTCCCAAGCAAATCTGGTTTTTTTATTTTCAAGAGCATTTCCCCTTCGGTTATCAGAGTTTTTTCAGCAAATTCTTCTTGAATTTTATCAAAAGCAACGCTTATGTTCTTTTTTATGGGTATTGCGTTACTTTTGCATTGATAGGATACAGATTCAGTGTCAGAAAGTTTCATTACACTCTTTGAAAAATCATTTGCAACATTTAATATTGATTTTAGCGGAGGGGCTGTATATGTGATAATATTGGATATTTTAGTTTTTTTTGCGACATTATCGAGGTTTGTTTGCAATGCTTTAATTTGATCTCTCGATTCAACAGTTTCTCTATTCAGAGTATCTATGAATATTCCTGCACTTTCATCAACATAGTTTTGAAAATCTTCTTTTTCAGGAACTGTATCAGCAGTTAGGCTATTTTCTTTACATTCTAACCATGCTTTAATTTTTGAAATTATTGACCCAGATAGCACATCTTCAAGTGTTAATTTACAGATTGTTGTGAAATTAAGACTTTTTCCTAATAAATTATCAATTTTGCTGAACGATTGAACTATTTCAGCGTATGCACTAAAGACAATAAAGGGATCGGATTTTCCCTGTTCATAGTTCAATTTTACATCATAAACACGTTCGATTTTTATCATTTCATCTCCCCAATCCCCTCATACTCCGCTTCACTCAACGGAAAATCCGGCTCTATTACCTTGACTTCATCCTCCGTTAAACCATACACTGCATACACTATCTTGTCAATCCCCATTCCAATCCCGCCGTGTCGTCCCGGTAGCCTTTGCCCCAGTCTCCTCTCCATCATCACCTTCACTTCGTCCCCTGTCAACCCATACAGTCGGCAGACCGCTCGTCGTTCCACCTTTCCGACCATTGCAACCTCAATTTGTTCATACTTCTTCCCCTACCCTGAACTCTACCTCATACCCCGTGATAAAGTCAACCCCCTATTCTTTCATTTTTCTCCTCCTCATAACACTGTACCGCACAGCCTTCCGACAATCTCTATATCACTTAACTTTTGGAGGTATTATGGTATACGGTTACATTCGGGTCAGTACGGACAAGCAGACTGTTGAAAACCAGCGGTTTGAGATTCAACGGTTTTGCTCAAAGCAAAAACTGGAAATCGGGCGGTGGATCGAGGAAACCATCAGCGGGACAAAATCGCCTGAAAAGCGGCTGTTAGGCTCACTACTGGCGGAAGTGAAGAAAGGCGATCTTATCATCTG
>JAITNR010000004.1 GCA_031290375.1 Prevotellaceae bacterium
GGTGGCTACGTGACGCAATACCTTTTGCCGTACCTTATTGCCAATACGCTAATTTTCAACGATTTGTATTCTTACCTTGCCGTTTTTAACTTTTCTGTATCTGATAAACATCGAATCAAATTTATTTAATGATTTAACATTGCAGTTACACTCTTTCCTGCTTTTGCTTGTGCCTGTTCTAATACTTTATCATCTAATTCTCCTGTAATAGTCAAACTATCCCCGTTCACATCCACAAAATTCACAGGATTATTCCCCGCGTGAACATAAGGCGATTGCCAGGGAAATTTTTCTGCAAATCTGTCCATCGTAGTAAACCTCCCTATCGCCGCATAATATCCCCTTGCTCCGTAATCATAAGTATCATAGCCGTTGTATTCGATAAACTCACATTTCTAGTCTGCACAGGTGGGAGGAATCAGTTTATTGTTGATATTTTTCGTAAAAGGGTTAGCCGAATTAAACGAAAATTTTGTACCTTTGCACCTTTGAATTGTAAAAATCAGTTGATTCGATGAGTAAAAAATTCCCCGAACACAACGGACTGAACTTGTCCGAAGTTAATAAAGAAGTACTTGAATATTGGAAAAATAACGATACTTTCCACCGCAGTATTGAAATTCGCGAAGATTCGCCACCATTTGTTTTTTACGAAGGTCCGCCATCAGCCAATGGTATGCCGGGCATTCATCACGTGATGGCGCGTACTATCAAGGACGTTTTTTGCCGTTACAAAACTACGAAGGGCTTTCAGGTAAAACGTAAGGCAGGTTGGGACACACACGGTTTGCCCGTTGAACTCGGTGTGGAAAAGATGCTGGGCATCACCAAAGAGGACATCGGCAAAAAAATTTCGGTAGAAGAATACAATGCCGCTTGTCGCCACGAAGTGATGAAATACACGAAAGAATGGGAAGACCTGACCACAAAAATGGGCTACTGGGTAGATATGAACGACCCCTACATCACTTACGACAATCGTTATATCGAAACGCTTTGGTGGCTAATTAAACAATTGTACAACAAGGGATTACTCTATAAAGGTTACACCATTCAGCCCTATTCGCCCGCAGCGGGAACAGGGCTCAGTACGCACGAACTTAATCAGCCGGGTGCATACAGAGACGTCAGGGATACGACCTGTGTGGCACAATTTAGATTAAAAGACACAGGACGCAAGATACAAGACAATTCGCCTGCTTACTTTTTGGCTTGGACAACAACCCCATGGACTTTGCCTTCCAATACTGCACTCTGCGTTGGGGCAAATATTGATTATGTTTTGGTGAAAACACAAAATCCATATTCAAAGGGAAATGTAAATGTGATTTTGGCTGAAGTTTTACTCCAAGACGTTTTGGGCAAAAATGAATACGAAATTTTGAAAAAATATAAGGGCAAGGATTTGGCAGGACTTGAATATGAACAACTTATTCCGTTTGTAAAACCGGATGGACAAGCATTTCGAGTTATCACAGGCGACTTTGTTACCACCGAAGACGGCACTGGTATTGTTCATATTGCCCCCACTTTTGGTGCGGATGACGACTGCGTTGCCAAACAAAACAACATTGCCCCAATGCTTTTGATAGACAAAAACGGCAAAAAAGTTCCTATGGTAGATTTGACAGGGAAATTTTACAAAATAGAGGATTTGGACGGTGATTTTGTAAAATCAAGCGTAAATGTTGAGTTTTACAAAGAATGGGCAGGAAAATATGTTAAAAACTCTTATGATGAGCAACTTACAGATGCAGACGAAACTTTGGATATAGCTATCTGTATGATGCTCAAGCAGCAGGGATTGGTTTATAAAATCGAAAAGCATCTGCACAACTATCCGCACTGCTGGCGGACGGACAAGCCTGTATTGTACTATCCACTGGATAGTTGGTTTATCCGTTCCACAGCAGTAAAGGACGAAATGATAACCCTGAACAACACTATCAACTGGAAACCGCAATCCACAGGCACGGGACGTTTTGGCAAGTGGCTCGAAAATTTGCAGGATTGGAATCTTAGCCGCAGTCGCTATTGGGGTACACCTTTGCCTGTTTGGCGTACCGAAGACGGTTCAGAAGAGATATGTATTGGCTCGCTCGAAGAACTTTTTGCCGAAATTCAAAAGTCAATTGCAGCAGATTTTATGCAGGAAAATCCATATAAAAACTTCAAAGTTGGCGTTTATACTGCCGAAAACTACGACTTTAAGAATATCGACCTGCACCGTCCATACGTGGACAATATCATTCTGGTTTCGCCAACAGGCAAACAGATGCGGCGCGAAACCGACCTGATAGACGTGTGGTTCGATTCAGGGGCTATGCCATTTGCTCAAGTGCATTATCCGTTTGAAACGGAGGAGAGTATTAATCAAAAAAACTCTCAATCAAAAGGGAATTTGGGAGATTGTTTTCCTGCCGATTTCATTTCCGAAGGCGTTGACCAAACGCGTGGGTGGTTTTTTACGCTGCACGCTATTTCTACCATGACGAAAAACAGTGTTGCCTTTAAGAACGTGATTTCCAATGGCTTGGTGCTTGACAAGAACGGCAACAAAATGTCCAAGCGGCTCGGCAACGCCGTTGACCCTTTCGGTGCAATCGAGAAATATGGCTCGGACGCATTGCGGTGGTATATGATGACCAATGCCTCGCCTTGGGACAACCTGAAATTCGACATTGAAGGTGTTGAAGAGGTAAGGCGCAAGTTTTTCGGCACACTCTACAATACCTATTCGTTTTTCGCGCTCTACGCCAATGTAGATGGCTTCTCGCCTGATGAACCCGAAGTTTCCCTGTCGGAACGTCCCGAAATCGACAGATGGATAATTTCGCTGCTCAACACGCTGATAAAAGACGTATCCGCATATTACGAAGACTACGAACCTACGCGTGCGGGACGCGCCATTCAGGATTTTGTGGGCGAGAACATGTCCAACTGGTATGTCCGCCTCAACCGCAAACGCTTCTGGGGTGGCTCTTACGACAAGGATAAAATCGCTGCATATCAGACACTTTACACCTGTTTGGTTACGGTAGCAAAACTTATGTCGCCCATCGCACCGTTTTTTGCAGAGAGGTTGTATTTGGATTTGACCGACAGTCAAAACCTTTCCGAAGCAAACGAGATGAACATCTGTCAAAGGGATTTGTCCGTACATTTGACTAACTTTCCTGTTGCCGATGAAAAATTTATAGATAAAAATCTTGAAGAATGTATGAGCCTTGCACAGCAGATTTCGTCTATGATTTTGGCGTTGCGGCGCAAGGCGGACAAAAAAGTACGGCAACCGCTACTCAAAGCCATTGTGCCTACAAATGAGAAGAGCATGCAGGAGAAAATTCTATATGTTGTTGAACTGATACGCTCGGAGGTGAATGTCAAAGAGTTAGAAGTACTTTCGCCCGACATGGAAATAGAAAATTTGGTAAAGAAAATAAAACCCAACTTCAAAACTTTGGGTAAAAAGTACGGCAAACTGATGAAAGAAATCGCTGCTGCATTTGGAAAGTTTGACAAAAAACAGATTTCAGAAATCGAAAAGTCGGGGAAATACATGTTTACATTGCCAAACAATGAGAAAGTTGAACTTGAAAATGATGATTTTGAGATAATTACCGAAGATATGGAAGGCTGGCTTGTGGCAAACGAAGGCAACCTCACCGTTGCACTTGACATAGAAGTAACGCCCGAACTCTACCGCGAAGGCATTGCAAGAGAACTTGTAAACCGCATTCAAAACATCAGGAAATCAAATGGTTACGAAATAACCGACAGAATTTCCGTACAAATAGAAAAACAGAATAAAATTGACAATGCTGTCAGTGAATTTTCCAACTATATTGCCAATCAGGTACTTGCCAACTCTATTGAATTGACAGAAAAACTTGAAGATTTCACAGAATTGGATTTTGAAGATTATGTTGTCAGAATTAAATTGAAAATTGAAAATTGAATGTCTTAAAAAGCAAATTGCTGTTATACTTCTGCATAACAGCAATTTGCTTTGTTCACCTGACTTCGACACTCTATCCCCCAATCCCCATCTCCAAACTGTGTAAAAATGGCACTTTTTGAGTAAAAGTTGTTTTGTAGTGGCTAATTATGCTATATTTCGTGTTTTATGTAAAATAA
>JAITNR010000009.1 GCA_031290375.1 Prevotellaceae bacterium
AGAAAGAAAACGGCACCATCGAACAAATGAATGTTACACCGGTCGGAAAATTCACCTTTATCCTTTCCAAACTCATTCCCTATTGGACAGCGGGTTTTGTGGTAGCGACACTTTGTATGTTCACGGCATTTCTGTTTTACGGAATGTTGCCCACAGGCAATGTGCTGCTTATTTATCTGTTTGCTATAATTTTCATATTGTGCTTTTCGGGTTTCGGGTTAGTGGTTTCTAATTATGCCAAAAACATTCAGCAGGCAATTTTTATCATGTTCTTTTTCGTCATCACGTTCATATTTTTGAGCGGACTTTACACGCCTTACCAAAACACGCCGCAATGGGCACAGATGATAGGAAATATCAGTCCACTGAAATATTTTATGCAGGTATTGCGAATGGTGTATCTCAAAGGTGCCACTTTTGTTGACTTGCAACACCTTTTTTATCCCTTGTGCGCATTGGCGGTATTTTTCAATGGTTGGGCGGTGCTGAGTTATCGGAAGAAAAGTGCGTAATATAAATAATATTGATAAACATTGATGGCTCGGGCAACATTGAGATGCGCAAACTGACCGCAGAACACCTTTCGGTGGATATACACGGCTCGGGTGATGCCAGAATTTTTGCAGCATGTAAAAAATCTTTCGTAAAGATATTGGGTTCAGGCACTGTAAATTTGAATGGCAAATCTGTTTTGTCTGACTTTAATATCAAGGGTTCGGGGGATATTTTTGCAGGCGAATTTCTATGTGATACCGTTACTGTGCAAACCACAGGCTCCGGCGATGTGCATTGTAATGCGGCAGGTCTGATTAAAACGTGCATCACGGGTTCGGGCGATGTTTATTACAAAAACAATGTCAGAATCGAAAATGTAAATTCTACAGGTTCGGGTAGAGTGATAAAAGAATAAGGCTAACAGACAGTGAATGAGGTATTTATCTGTATACAAAACATAACGATGTAAACTAATTATGAACAGTACTTGGCACCTAAAAAAGAGTTTTAGCCCTTTAGCTCCCTCATAAGTGCCTCCATATCAACTTGTTTTTGTTCACCTGTCTGCATATTTTTTAGCATAACAGATTGGTTTTTGATTTCTTCTTCTCCAACAATGGCTACAAATGTAATGTTGTTGTTGTCGGCATAGTGCATCTGCTTTTTGATTTTGGCTGTTTCGGGGTAAATTTCGGCACTGATACCGTTTTGACGCACTTTTCTAAGTAACGGCAAAGCATAATTCAAACCGTTTTCGTCAAAATGAACAAAAAGTAATTTAGTACCTGATAATGAGGTTGTTGGGAAAAGGTTCAGTGTATCCAGAACGTCATAAATTCTGTCTGCTCCAAACGAGACACCCACGCCTGACACGCCCTCCAAACCGAACACACCTGTAAGATTATCATAGCGACCACCACCCGAAATGCTGCCGATTGAAGTGTCCAATGCCTTTACTTCGAGGATTGCTCCTGTGTAGTAGTTCAAACCACGAGCCAAGGTCAAATCAAGTTCCAATTCCGCTTTTAATTGAGTACAAGACAGATAACTAAAAATTTGTTCTATTTCGGAAATTCCATTCAATCCTGTTTCGTAATTTCTGAGCAACTCTTTTAGTTTGCCAATTTTCTCATTTACAGTACCTTGCAGAAGCAAAACAGGTTTCAGTTTATCAATAGAATCTTGCAAAATTCCCTTTTCCAAGAGTTCGGCATTCACATTTTCCAAACCGATTTTGTCAAGTTTGTCAATGACAACGGTAATATCTGTAATTTTGTCGTCCTGCCCAATTAATTGGGCAATTCCTGCCAAGATTTTGCGATTATTGATTTTTATTACTACATTGATTTTAAGTATGTTAAACACCTCGTCGATTATCTCAATCAGTTCCATTTCGTTAATCAACGAATTGCTGCCGATAATGTCTGCATCGCATTGGTAGAACTCTCTGTATCTTCCTTTTTGCGGTTTGTCAGCTCGCCAAACAGGTTGTGTCTGAAATCTGCGGAATGGGAAAGTTATTTGCTCTCTGTGCTGAACTACATAGCGGGCAAATGGCACGGTTAAATCATAGCGTAAGCCCTTTTCACACAATAAACCTGACAGTTTTAATGCGTTTTTTTCACGCCAAATTTCGTCATCAATTTTTGCGGAAAAATCACCCGAATTAAGAACTTTAAAAAGTAATTTATCGCCTTCCTCGCCATATTTGCCCATCAAAGTCGAAAGATTTTCCATTGATGGCGTTTCGATTTGCTTAAATCCGTAGCGATAAAAAACTTCTCTGATTACACCAAAAATATAGTTGCGTCTGTCCATTTCGACAGGCGAAAAATCACGAGTTCCCTTTGGTATTGAAGGCTTCACTTTTATTTATGGGTTGAAATATAATTAGCAGTTATGTTAATAATTTTCAATTATTTAATTGTTAATCATCAGCATTGCATCGCCGTAACAACCAAATCGATATTGTTTCTGAATAGCCATTTCGTAAGCCTGCATCAGAAGGTCATAACCTATAAACGCCGCCTGATTCATCAACATTGAGGAGAGTGGCGTATGAAAGTTAGAAAGCAGGCAGTTCGCTGTCTGATACTGATAGGGAGGGAAGATAAAGCGGTTTGACCAACCCTGAAAAGCCTTGACTTTGCCCTGTACGGTAGAGGCACTCTCCAACGCTCTGAGAACGGAAGTGCCGACAGCACATATTCTTTTCCCCTGCACATATTTTTTGTTGAAATTATCGGCGAGTTCCTCCGAAACGTTTATCTGTTCCGAATCGAGCTTGTGTTTGTACAAGTCTTCTACGTCAATTGAGCGAAAAAGACTGAGCGAAGTATGCAATGTCAGATAATCAATGTCTATACCCCTAATTTGTATACGTTTAAGTAACTCTTTTGTGAAATGCAAGCCTGCAAACGGTGCTACAACTGCTCCCTCATTTTTGGCAAAAATTGTTTGATAGCGTTCTGCATCTTCCGGCTCAACAGGGCGTTTGATATACGATGGAATAGGTGTTTTGCCCAGTGAGTAGAGGTATTTTCTAAACTCTTCGGGGGTGCTGTCATACAGAAAACGAAGTGTTCTACCTCTTGACGTGGTGTTGTCTATAACTTCGGCTACAAGGGAGTTGTCCTCACCAAAATAGAGTTTGTTGCCCACACGGATTTTGCGGGCAGGGTCAACCAGCACGTCCCACAGTTTAAGGTTGGGATTCAACTCTCTGAGCAGAAAAACCTCAATATTTGCCTCTGTTTTTTCTTTAATTCCTGACATCAGTGCGGGAAATATCTTGGTATCGTTAAAGACAAACAAGTCCCCATCGCCGAAATAATCAATGACATTGATAAAATCCCTGTGCTCTATCTTTTGTGATTTTGAGTGTAACACCATCAATCGAGCCTCATCTCTGTGCTTTATGGGATGCTGAGCAATCAATTCTTCCGGTAATTTGAATTTGAATTGAGAAAGTTTCATATTTTTATTTTTTATTCAGAATTTTGTAGACGGGATTTTGTAATTTTCCAATCTTTGTTCCTCGTTTAATGACTGATAAACAATATCCGTACTGTCAGGCATCGAATTTGCAAAGGTAGTAATAAAAATCGGGATATACAATAGCTTGAAAAAAAATACAGTAAGAATAAGATGAAACCTCTACGAAGTTTTGGTTGGCTGCATTTGTTTCTATTGATATAAGTGCCCTACGGACAAAATGTAGCTTTCACGCAAAGTCCGCATTTCATTATTCATTATTCATTATTCATTATTCGTTGCTCCCGTTGTTCATTTGGTAAAACAGAATTGAACGCACAAGCATCATTGCCATCAGAGGCAAAAATGCGGCATTCATTACTTGAAAACGTGTTACCAGTACAATAATTGCCAAAAGTATTGTAAATGTATTGAATAAGGCAAAATATGAAAGATGTCTTCTCAAACTTGTTTTGAATAATAAAAGCGCAAACAACAACTGTAACGGATTCATCCACAATAGATTAAGATTGTAATCTACCAGCGGGTGCGATGAAAAGAAAGTCAGGTAAAACACTATCAGCCCCAGAAGCCCGGACACAAGGAACAGTATAAAATCAAGCCACGCAAAATAACTTTTGTTTTTCCAACTAAAATAACTCAAAAACACAACCAAAATCATTATTAAACAACAGATTACCTGTGGATTGAAAAGTGTTTTCTCTTCAGCACTGATGAGCGGAAAAGTGCATAGAGTTTTAGCTTCAGACACAAGGGGTTTTGACCCTGAATCGCTTTCCAAAACAATACTGCCCACAGTCTTCATCGTGTAAAGGGGGAACGCAATAAGCGACTCAGCAGTGATTCTTTCGTCCGCCTCACGTCCTATGAGTATGTCAATACCAAACCTGAGCCATGTGTTTCTACCTGTATATTCTTCAACGATATTTCTGTAAGTAGTCGGTTTATAGTCAAATGTAATAATCGGCGATTGCGTCAGATGTTTCATAATCATATAAAAAGGGCGTGTGGCACAGTTGTCGTAGATGAAGTTGTAGCGATACACTCTATTTTCGGGTAAATAATTCGTTTCCAATGCATCATAGAGAGCCTGCTTTTCTTCTTTCGACAGGTCTAATGTCTGCTCATAAACAGTGGAGTGGCGTGCGACATAACTTTCGTAAAAATATTCCATCGAAAACGGCTCAAGCATATAATCTGTTGCTCCTTGAATAAATCTTGCCAAAAAGAATTTGGAGGAAAAATCAAAGATACCGTAGTTGTAGGCATAATCGAGGTTGTTTTCGAGGTCGCACACTCTTATTGCCGAATGTCCGAAACGTGCATAGACAGCCGTCCCCGGCTCACAGGTGAGTAAACTGATTTTTGCAGAGTCCGAAAGCGTAACGTTTGCACTCGCAAAAACCGAAACACACAAACCAATTATTAAAGTTAATTTTCTCATTTTTAACAGTTTCTATTTTTTTAGATAATTCTTAAAGTTTTTTAGTACCTCCAACCCTTTTTGTACGGTAGGGTCTTGGGTATTCATAATCTTGTAGTAGTCGCCCTGTTCGTACAGATTGCGGGCAATCGTAGCCTTTAGCTGCAATGCAATCAATTCTTTGGATATGTTGTACTGTTCTTGGTTAAACTCAATTTTCGCTTCTGTGGCATTGGACAGGAGTTTGTTCAAAAATTCTTCCGAAATATTAAAGCCCGAATTATACCTTTCAAAATCAGGATATCGCTGCTTGATTTTGCTTTTTTCACTGTCAATAAAATCCATTACGGTTTGGTTGAAAACTCCTTTTGCAACAATATTTCTGTGAAAATCGGTAAAACGGGCAGTGTCGAGTGGCACAAACACGTCAGGCATAATGCCTCCTCCGCCATATACGGTGCGTTTCAGGAGCAATGTTTTATATTTCAAAGAGTCGGGGAAATTTATGCTGTCCGGATTTTGCAGTTCTCCATGTTTTAGCCTGCTTAACAGTTCTTTATGGTATTTTTCAGAACCGCCATCGTATGGTTTCTGAATATTTCTTCCGCTTGGCGTGTAGTATCTGGCAACGGTAAGACGAATTTCTGAACCGTCCGCCAGACTCAAGGGACGTTGCACAAGCCCCTTGCCGTAGGTTCTGCGTCCTACAATCACGGCTCTGTCCCAATCCTGCAAGGCACCCGATACAATCTCACTTGCTGAAGCCGAATATTCGTCAACTAACACCACAACATCACCTTCAAAATCGTCATTATCCCTTGACTTGACATCCATTCGCGGCTGATGTTCACCCTGTGTATAGAGCATCAGGCGGTTTTGGGGAATAAACTTATCTACAAGTTGCGTTGCGGCTTCCATTACACCGCCGCCGTTGCTTTGTAAATCAATTATCAACTGCTTGACACCATTCTTTTTGAGTTCAGAAAAGGCTTTGTTGAATTCTTCTATCGTGGTAAGGGAAAAACTGTTGATATTGATGTAACCGACACCGGGTGCAATTTCGTAGGCAACTTCGAGCGAATAGATAGGAATTTTGTCCCTTGTAATCACAAATTCGATGGGATTTTTCACGCCTGCGCGCTTTATTTCAACCTTTACCTTTGTACCGCGTTTGCCTCTGAGTTTGTTCATAATATCGCGGGTAGATATTTTCACGCCTGCAACGGCAACGCCATCAATGGAAACAATTTTGTCCCCCATAACTATGCCCACTTTTTCGGCAGGACAATTTGGCAAAGCATTGACAACCAGCATAGTATCTTTCTGCATCTGAAACTGCACACCTATCCCGTCAAAACTGCCCTGAATAGGCTCGTTAGCCATTTTTACATCCTTTGCGGAGATATAAACGGAGTGAGGGTCAAGGTTTTCCAGCATTCCCTTTATAGCCTCATCTACCATTTTGGACTCATTCACAGTATCCACATAAAGTTCCTGAATTATGTACAGGACCTGTGTCAATTTCTTTAATTGAGTGGAATAGGCAGGTGTTTGGGCACTTGCAACAACAGACATTGTCAGTATTATACACGAAATTATGGTTTTTCTCATCATTTATGATTTTTTTTTCTTTTCATTTTTTTTATAAACGGCAAAGTTAGTGAAAAATTGTTTTGCTTTGGCATAATTAACAAATATTATATTTTGATTGAATAATTATTGAAAGTTGAAAATTAATAATGCAAATACCCATAATTGCGGGCTTGACCCGCAATCCCCTGAATTATTAATTTTCAACTTTCAATTAAATTGCACCTATGTCCGTAGAACAAAATCTTAATAACCGTAAGTGAAACTTACGGCTAAAGACAACCGATACCTCAACCCGTAGGGTTGATAAATGCAATGCGTCAGCGAGCGAAGCGAGGCAATCCTGCGTTATTTTCCTCACTCCCCTACCCTATCCGATTAAAGAGGGTACTGTGGATTGCTTCGCTCCGCTCGCAATGACGAAAAAGTTTGTCTGAACAACAAACAATGAATAATTCACCTTCCCCATTCTTTTTATTATTCATTATTCATTATTTTGTGTTGTTCTAAAAAGCCGTTACAAATTTTTATTAATAAAAATTTGTAACGGCTTTTTAGAACAACACAAAACTATTTATTCCTCCTTGCTTTCAGGGGCAGGATTTTCGGCGGTTGCCTCTTCTACTTTGTTAGTAACTACCTCTTCTGTAGCCTCTTGCACGGTGTCGGTTGTAGCCTCTTCTACCTTCTCTTCTACTTGCTCTGCAACTACCTCTTTTACAGCCTCTTTTGCCTTTTCAGGTTCGGCGGTTTTGGTAGTTTTGGTAGCGGCAGCACCTTCGGTTGAAGAACCTTTTCGGCTTCTGCGGGTACGTGCGGATGTCTTGGCTGATTTTTCCTTAAGCATATTTTCGTTGTAATCAACCAACTCAATTATACACATTTCGGCGGCATCACCCAAGCGGTTGCCGATACGAAGAATACGGGTGTAACCACCCGGACGGTCGGCTATTTTGACCGATATTTCACGGAAAAGTTCAGTAACCGCAGTTTTATCTTTAAGGTTGGAAAAAACCATCCTGCGAGAATGCATTGTATCGTCTTTTGATTTGGTAATCAGCGGTTCAATAAATCTTCTGAGTGCTTTTGCCTTTGCTACTGTTGTGGTGATACGTTTGTGCTGTATCAGTGAACACGCCATATTTGACAGCATTGCAGAGCGATGCGAGGCTGTTCTTCCCAAATGATTGAATTTTCTGTTATGTCTCATCTTTTATTAATCATTATCTAATTTGTACTTGGTTAAATCAGTTCCGAATGAAAGATTTAAACTCGTTAATTTTTCTTCAAGTTCGGTCAATGATTTTTTGCCGAAATTCCTGAATTTCAACAGGTCAGCCTTAGTAATTCTGCACAGGTCGGCTAATACTTCCACATCGGCAGACTTCAGGCAATTGATGGCTCTAACGGAGAGGTCAAGGTCAGCCAATTTGGTTTTGAGCAACTGACGGGTATATATATAGTTATCGTCAAAATCATCGGCAACTGCCATAGCTTCCACATCAGACGAAATTTTGTCTTCCGCAAACATGATGAAATGCTGAATAAGTATCCGCGAAGCCTCTCTCAAAGCCTCTTTGGGTGTGATAGAGCCATCTGTTGTAATTTCCAAAACCAACTTGTCATAGTCGGTTTTTTGTTCAACACGTTCAGGCTCAACCGTGTACATTACGTTACGGATAGGTGTAAAAATTGCATCTACAGCAATTATTCCAACTTCTCTTGAAACGGTTTTGTTTTCGTCTGCGGGCAAATAGCCGCGTCCTTTCTCTATTTTAAATTCAATTTTAAAAGATGCGGTCTTATCCATGCGGCAAATCACCATACCGGGATTGAGAATTTCAAAGTTCGTCAAACCGTTGCTCATATCAGCTGCTTTGAAAACTTCCTTACCTGAGGTAACATTGATTGCTACCGTTTCGTATTCGTCAGTTCCACTGATGTGCAAAAAACGAACCTCTTTAATATTAAGGATAATGTTGGTAACATCATCTATAACTCCGGGAATAGTACCAAATTCGTGAACTACGCCGCTGATTTTCACCTGTGTAATTGCATATCCCTGCAAAGACGAAAGAAGAACCCTGCGAAGTGCATTACCGACAGTAATACCAAAACCGGATTCCAACGGGCTAAATTCAAACTTTGCAAAAAAGTCATTTGACTCAACCATTGCCACCCTTCTGGGTTTCTGAAATGCTAATATCGACATTTTTGTTAAGATTTTGAATAAAGTTCTACAATAAGTTGTTCTTTGATATTTTCGGGAATATCTTCCCTTTCGGGAATATGGAGGAACTTACCTGCCATCAGGTGACTGTCCCATTCCAACCAGGGAAATTTGCTGTGGTTAAAGCCTGCCAAAGCATCTGCTATAACCAGCATGGATTTGTCCCTTTCTCTAATGCCAACTATGTCGCCTTGCCTGACCGTATATGAAGGAATGTTTGTTACTTTCTCATTCACAACGATATGACAGTGCGATACCAACTGACGGGCGGCTGCTCTTGTAGAGGCTATTCCGAGACGATAAACTACGTTATCGAGGCGACATTCGAGCAGTTGCAACAGAATTTCGCCTGTAATGCCTTTCTTTGAGCGGGCTTTTAGAAAAAGGTTATGAAACTGTTTTTCCAAAACGCCGTAAGTATATTTTGCCTTCTGTTTTTCCATTAACTGAGTGCCGTACTCGGAAGGTTTTTTGCGTCTGTTGTTGCCGTGCTGCCCCGGAGGAAAATTTCTTCTTGCCTGCGCCTTGTCAGGTCCGAAAATCGGTTCACCGAATTTGCGCGCTATCTTTGATGTTGGTCCTGTGTATCTTGCCATTTTTAATTAATTTTTTAAGATTAAACACTAAATTAAACTCTTCTGCGTTTTGCAGGACGACAACCATTGTGTGGAAGTGGAGTAACGTCAATAATCTCAGCTACTTCGATGCCTGCGCTGTTGATAGTTCTGACTGCCGATTCTCTACCGTTACCCGGTCCCTTAACGTATGCTTTAACTTTACGCAAACCAAGGTCATAAGCAACCTTGGCGCAATCCTGTGCTGCCATTTGTGCTGCATAGGGCGTATTTTTTTTAGAGCCTCTGAAGCCCATTTTTCCGGCTGACGACCAGGATATAACCTGACCCTCGCCATTTGCGAGTGTTACAATAATATTGTTGAAAGATGAATGAACGTGAAGTTGTCCTACGCCATCAACTTTTACCACCCTTTTTTTGGCTGCTGCTGTTTTCTTTGCCATTTCGACTTAATTTTTTTAGGGTTAATTACTTGGTTGCCGATTTTTTGTTTGCAACCGTTTTCTTTTTACCTTTGCGGGTACGTGCATTGTTTTTGGTACTTTGACCGCGAACGGGCAAACTGTTTCTATGACGCACACCTCTGTAGCAACCTATGTCCATCAATCGCTTGATGTTCAATTGCACCTCAGAACGAAGCTCGCCTTCTACCTTGAATCGGGCTCCGATAATCTCGCGTATCTTACCTGCCTGTTCGTCCGACCACTCCTGTACTTTCGTATCGTAATCGACACCGGCTTCCGATAAGATTTTTCGTGCACTACTGCGACCTATTCCGTAGATATAAGTCAATCCAACTTCCCCACGTTTACTCTGGGGTAAATCTACTCCTACAATTCTTACTGCCATAAGATTTTTTTAATTAATTAAACTTTAGCCTTGACGAAGTTTCATCCTCGGCTCTTTTTTGTTAATAACGTACAAACGCCCTTTACGACGAACTATCTTGCAGTTCTCGTCACGTTTTTTAATGGATGCTCTCACTTTCATAATATAGAGATAATTTTAAAAAAGTGTGCAAAGGTAATACTTTTTTTTTATTTATGCAAACTTTTTTTTTAATGAAGAAGAATGGAGAAGAATTGAAGTTTGCCGTCATTGCGGGTATGACCCGCAATAACGGCAAACTTTTATCGACCCACCTCTTGAATTGCCTCCTGCTTTAGCCGGAGGACAATATATTTGCAATTCCAACAGGGAACAACACACACAAAAGCCGCATTATTCATTATTCATTATTCATTATTCATTATAAAAAAAAGCCGCTCTTCAGCGGCTTTTTTTTATTTAGCTTTTACTTTTTCACTATCAGCTTTTCTACACGGTTGATTGTGTCGGATACTACTCTTACGAGGTATGCGCCGTCGGTGTAGTCGGCAACGTTCAGTTCGACACTGTCCTTACCGGCATTGATGATGCGGGTTTCGATCAGTTTGCCGTTGATGTCGGTTACCGTTACGGTGGCGGACGTGTTCAAGCCATCTACCTTGACTGTTGCCATTGAGTTGGCAGGGTTGGGATAGATGACAAACTCGTTGGCATCAGCCGAATTATAGCCTGTACTTTGAGTGGTAAAGGTCAGAGTGTCGCCTTCAACTGTACCGCCTTCGGTGGTGGCATAGGCGTAGAACTCGTACTCCGTCTCAATGGACAGGTCTGTGAGGTCGCCGTCAAGTACATTGGTCCAGGTACCGCCAAGTGCTCTGTAATACCAGCCTTCTTCGGTAACCTGCTCAGTGCCCGGAACTACGTTCTTGTTCAGTGTAGCAGTGGTCTGACCTACAGGGTCAGCGTCCAATGTTTCAACTGTTGGAGGAACGTTAACTAAAGTATTGAAGGTCAAGGTAGTACCGTCAAATGTACCGGTTGCGGTAGTAGCATAGGCATAGAACTCGTAAGCAGTATTGGCAGTCAAACCTGTGAGGTTGCCGTCTGTTACATCAATCCAATCGGTATCGCTAACTTTTTTGTATTGCCAGCCTTCTGTCGTAACAGTTTCCGAGCCTGGTGTTACCGTCTTGTTTAACGTAGCGGTTGTCTGAGTAATAGCAGTAGCTGCCTCTGTCACAACATCAGGTGCAACAAAATCTATCCCTGCGGTGGTAAACGTCTCAGTGCTGCCCGTATATGTATCGGTTGCAGTAATGGCATAGGCGTAGAACTCATAGTCAGTAGCTAATGTCAGGGTTGTCAAGATTGTCGAACTGCCGGTGGCAGTTACATCTGTCCAACTGGTATCAGCCACTTTTTTGTATTTAAAGCCTTCCTGTGAAACAGCCTCCGTACCGGGAACTACTGTCTTGTTCAACGTAGCGGTTGTCTGACCGATTGCACTGGCAGCCACTGTCGTAACTGTCGGAGCAACATGAGCCATAGTCGTAAACGACAGCGTATCACCTGTAAAGATGCCGCTTACAGTAATGGCATAAGCGTAGAAGTCATAAGCAGTATTGGCAGTCAAACCTGTAAGGGCGCCATTGGTACCGGCTACAGTAGTCCATGAAGTTCCTGCCTGCGTCTTATAACCCCAGCCTTCCGACTGAATGGGTTGCGTACCCATTGATACCGTCTTGTTTAACGTAGCCGCTGTCTGAGTAATAGCGTTAGCCGCCACTGTCACAACTGTCGGAGGAACGTTGGCAAGAGTTGTAAAGCTCAGAGTATCGCCGTTAACAAGGATATTGGTTCCTGTAGTGGCAAAAGCGTAGAACTCGTAAACAGTATTGGCAGTCAAACTTCCGATGTTGCCTGTATAGCTGGGCAGTTGCCACGTCTCCGATCCCTGTACTCTATAATACCAGCCCTGCGATGTAATCGGTTCCGAACCTTCTGATATTGTTGCATTCAACGTAGCAGTTGTCTGAAGAATATTAGTTGCATCCTCTGTAACAACTGTCGGAGGTATGGGTATAACGGCAGTAAGCGAGATGTCATCAAGCCAATATCTATTGTTTGTCACTCCGTTTTGTCTGAAAACAATATAATGGTCATCCTCTGGTGCGCTTGCGAGCGAAACAGGACCGACATAAACCCAAGTCTCGTATTGTGCTGGCGTTACATCCTCAATGAAGGTATAAGTGGCTAGATCAGCAGGGTCTGTCATCACACCAATGTGGAAGAGACTGCTATTAAAGTCTTGCCTTCTCAGCCAGAAACTTACAGTCATTGTATTTGTCTTTGCCACAAACCTGGGAGTTGCAATTGTTTGGTTGACGATTTCTGGTCCATTAAACTCAAGGCTATTGTTAGCCGAATGCTTTTCGGAGGAGGTAACTTTGGGGTATAGCGAACCTGATTCTATGCGTGTCTCAACCTGTGTCCAGCAAGAGGGCACGCCTGAGGCTGCATCAAAACTTTCCGCCCAAAATTCTGCTGCTATTACGCCGCAAGACGTTTTGAATGTGTTATGTGCCCAGATGCTTGTTCCGTCAGTTGTTCCACAATCAGCCTGTACGTAAACGTAGTAGCTTGTACTTGCACTCAAACCTGTTACAGTGAAGGGTTGAGCAGTAACCGAATGAACTGTTATGCTTGGGTCTATAAAACTGAAATCTGTGATGGCAACAGGAGTAACAATAACATTCCACCCTGTTACATTGGTTTCGGGAGATGTCCATGTTATACTTGCCGTGTTTTGCGTAATGCTCGATACTGCAACAGCAGTCGGATGAGCACAGGTTGGGAACACGTCAATTTCAACATTATCAAGCCAATATCCATTGAAGGAAGTGGTAGGAACATGTTTGAAAGCAATAAAGTGATTACCTGAAGGTGTACCTGTGAGCGGTATATCAAAGTCAGTCCAGGCAGTGCCGCTTATTGATATAACCTGAGCAGACACAAAAGTGGTTGGGTCTGAAGGATCTGACATTACGCCAACTGAAAATGCACCTGAATAGGTGTCTTGTCTCTTCAAACTGAAACGTACAAGCAAAGTATTTGCCTCTGCAGCAAACTCTCGAGTTGATATTATTTGCACTCCGCCTGCTGATCCAGATCCGCCTGATGCTTGTCCCACAAAGTACACACTGTTATCTGACGAAGAAGAGGCAACATTCGTAACTGCCGGATGCATTACCCCTGACAGTGCGTACTGATCAGACCGTACCCAGCAAAGAGGCAAAGAACCTGAAGCATAAGCGTCAAAATTGTCTGTCCAGGGCAAATCTGTTATCGGAGAACAAAGTGTTATAAACGTTACTGCCATTGTCCAGTCGCTTTCATCAGTAACACAAGACGCTTGTAGATACACATAGTACTCAGTACCCGGACTCAACCCTGATACAGTGTATGGGTTTGTAAGAGCTTCGTGAACATAAGCAGGGAGAACATTACCAAAATCAGTAACCGGAGTGGGAGATACAATAACATTCCACGCTGTTTCAGCATCACCTGGCGTCCATGAAATATTTACCGTATCGCGACCCGGATTTGATACCTCAACAGCGGTTGGTTTGACACAGTTAAGCAAGCTGTGAACATCAA
>JAITNR010000045.1 GCA_031290375.1 Prevotellaceae bacterium
TTTTTGAAAAAACAAATAAATATGATGTTATTTTACATAAAACACGAAATATAGCATAATTAGCCACTACAAAATAACTTTTACTCAAAAAGTGCCATTTTTACACAGTTTAGGGATGGAGATTGGGGGATAGAGTGTCGAAGTCAGGAGATTTACGGATCAATGAATAATTAATAAAGAACAATGAATAATGCGTTAATTATTCATTGTTCTTTAATTTTTAGTCTTCTATTTCTTCGAGTATTATCTCTTCTTCGTAGTCTTCTTCTTTTGTGTTTTGGTACTTTTTGTTGTTAACTGAAAATTCCAGTTTGTTTTCGTTGGCAAGCTCTTCCATGTTGCGTAGAAGTTCGGGGGACAAATCAATGCCGAAACTGACTGGGGCGAGGGTTATGGACTGGTTTGCTTCCGGGTCAAACACTCCTACCTGCAACGAAATCTGTCCCTTGTTCTGAGTCAAAGCTGTTGATAACAAATTCGATGTTGTTTTGTCAAAATTGTCTAACTTTATATCAATATTTATATTTTTCAGCATATTGACGGCTTCACTTTGAAGATTTTGCACAGAAGTTATATCAAGGTTTGCTTTGCGGTATATCTTTTGCGGGTCTATCTTGTCCCTCTGCACCGAAGCGCAGAGTTTGCCCTTGACAACGACAAACAAATCTTTTTGCAAAAAACTCTTCCAGTCTTCATACGTTTTGCCTACCAGTCTAAATTCCATTTGGTTGGAATAATCCTCAAGAATGAAGGTGCCGTATTGTCGGTTTGTTTTTGAAATAAGAGTTTTAGCATCTATAATTATTCCTCCAACTACAAAGTTCCTTTCAAACTCTCTCAGATTTCGGGTAAAAAGTTCGGTAAGCGGTATATTGTCCAAAGCTGTTTTTGTCTGAGTTTCGAGGTCTTTGAGTTCATTTACGGAATGTGTGCAGCCGTACTGAATTGCGCTGCGATACGGGTCGAGCGGGTGAGCCGAAAGATACAGTCCAATTAGGTCCCGCTCCAAATTGAGTTTTTTAAGAGCTGTCCATTCTTGTGCCTTTGGCAATTCTGGTTTCGGTTCATCGGCTAAGTCGTCATCGCCGAAGAGCGAATTTTGCATGCCGTCTTTTGCCGATTGCATACGCTTTCCGTAAGCGATAATGGTATCGACAGTGCTTTCCTCGCTAAAATAATCCTCACGGGCAGGTTCGCCAAAACAGTCAAAAGCACCCGACAAAATTAGACTTTCGACATTACGCTTGTTACAGTTTCTAAGATTTATTCTTTCAAAAAAATCAAAAACGGTCTTATATGGACCATTAGCGTCCCTATCCTGAATAATCCCTTCAATAGCTTTTTCTCCAACGTTTTTCACACCGCCAAGTCCGAAACGGATTTCGCCCTTTTTGTTGGCAGTAAAAAGCAAATCAGATTCATTAATATCCGGTCCCAAAACCGAAATCTTCATAGCTTTGCACTCCTCCATAAACTTGTTGACTTCGGTGATTTTGTTTTTGTTACAGGTCAAATTCGCAGCCATAAACTCGGCAGGGTAGTGGACTTTGAGATACGCCGTTTGGAACGAAAGCAACGAATAACACACCGAATGAGATTTGTTGAAAGCGTAAGAGGCAAATTTTTCCCAATCACCCCAGATTTTTTCCAAGATATGCTTCGGATGTCCGTTAGCAACGCCTCCGGTAAGAAATTTGGGCTCCAGTTGTGCCAATTCCTCACGCTGTTTTTTGCCCATTGCTTTACGCAAAGAGTCAGCTTCGCCAGGAGTAAAATTAGCCAAAAGACGGGACAAAAGCATAACCTGCTCCTGATAAACGGTAATTCCGTAAGTGTCTTTCAAATATTTTTCCATTACCGGAATATCGTATTTTATAGAAGTACGACCGTGTTTGCGAGAAATGAAATCAGGAATATAGTCCATCGGACCCGGACGATAAAGAGCATTCATCGCCACCAAGTCCTCGATACAGGTAGGACGCAACTCCTTGAGGTACTTCTGCATGCCGCGAGACTCAAACTGAAAAATGCCAACAGTTTTACCCTGTGAATAAATCTCATAAGTTGCCCTGTCGCTAAAATCTATGCCGTTAATATCCAAATCAACGCCTTTTGATTTTTTTATATTAATCAAAGTTTCCTTGATAATTGACAGAGTTTTGAGTGCAAGAAAGTCCATTTTTATCAGTCCTACCTTTTCAATAACGTGCCCGTCATACTGGGTAACAAGTACGTCTGCATCCTCCTTTGTCTTGTCCTTTGCAGTTGAAAGAGGTACAAAATTTGTCAGTGGTTCGGGCGAAATAATTATTCCGCAGGCATGAACTCCTGTTTGCCGAACTGTTCCTTCAAGTTGCGAGGCATACTTCATCATTTCGTTGATTCTGGTATCTTCTTTGCAGAGGTTTTTGAGTTCGGGTATGTACTTCATGCAGTTTTCGATGCTCATTGACGGAGTTTTTCCTGTTTCTCTAACAGCTTTATTAATAATACTGTCGGAAAAACTGCGGTCGGGGATAAGTTTTTTAACATTATTTACCTCATTCAAAGGTATTTCCTGCACTCTGCCAACGTCAGCAATAGCCATTTTGGTAGCCATAGTAACGTAATTAATAATGTGAGCAACACTCTCTTTCCCATATTTCTGAGTAACCCAGTCAAGAACTTTTGAAAGACCGTCATTGTCGAAGTCAATGTCTATATCAGGCAAAGATATACGGTCAGGATTGAGAAACCGCTCAAAGAGCAAGTTATATTCAAACGGATTTACATCAGTTATTTTCAAGCAATATGCCACCACTGACCCAGCAGCAGAACCTCGACCAGGTCCAACCAAAACTCCCATTTGCCGCGCCGCTTCAACAAAATCCTGAACTATCAGAAAATAACCGGGGAAACCCATCAGTTTTATAGTATTTAACTCAAAAGCAATTCGTTGTTCAATTTCAGGGGTAATCTCCTCAAAACGAACTTTCGCCCCCTGTATTGTAATATATTTCAGATAGTCCGCTTCAAGCTTGATGCGGTATAGACGCTGATAACCACCAAGTTTTTCTATTTTTCTTTTAGTTTCTTCCTCTTTGATTTGCCCGTCGTTCGAACATGTTGCGAACTCATTAAACAAATCTTGCTGCGTATATTTTTCCTGATACTGAGCTTCGGTGCCAAAATCTTCAGGAATATCAAATTTTGGCATAATTGCTTCGGCATCAATAGAATATTCTTCTATTTTAGCCAAAACTTCTATAGTATTGTCAATAACTTGCGGCATTTCGGCAAATATTTCCCTCATCTGCTGCTCGGTTTTCAAATATTCCTCTTTGGTGTAACTAAGTCTGCCGGTGTCGCTCATTTTTTTGCCGGTACTAAGGCAAACTAACCTCTCGTGAGCATCCGCATGATCGGCATCAACAAAGTGTATATCGTTAGTAGCTACTACTTTGATATTGTTTTTTTCCGCAATATCCAATATTACCCCGTTCACTTTTGTTTGTTCGATATGAATTTCATTGGTAATTTCGACACGAACAGGTTTGTGCAATTGAACTTCAAGGTAATAATCATCTCCAAAAACTTCTTTGAACCAACGCACTGTATTTTCTGCGTCTTCAATTTTGTTGTTGAGAATAAGTTGTGGAATTTCCCCGCCAATACAGGCAGAAAGCACTATCAATCCCTCTTTGTACTGCTCAAGTATGTTTTTGTCAATTCGCGGGTGATAATAATGTCCGTCAATCCAGGCAATAGAAACAAGTTTGCAAAGATTGCGATAGCCAATTTTGTTTTTAGCCAAAAGAACAAGATGAAAACCGCTCATATCTACAATCCGCTCTCTGCCCTTACGCTGGTCGATGACTCTTTTGTTTTTGTCCTTATCATAGAGCGTCCTCTGGGCAACGTAGGCTTCAAAACCGACTATCGGCTTGAAATTTTTTACTTTTTCGTATTCAACTGTAGCATCGGAGAGTTGTTTTTGTTCGTCAGCAGTAAGATTTTCTTTGTTAAACTTTTCTTTTTTGGCTTTGAATTCTTCTTCAGCCTTTTTTTTGGCAGTTTTTGCGTAGTCAAGGAACTCTTTTACACCGTACATTACGCCGTGGTCTGTAATTGCAATGCCCGGCATATTGTACTGTATCGCCCTATCGATAAGGTCGGGGATTTTTGACATTCCGTCAAGTACGGAATAGTTTGAATGAACGTGAAGATGAACGAAGCTCATATTATTTGTATTGCTTGTAGAAGGTTGATAATTAAACGATTTGTGAAAACTGTTAAGGACTGTAAAGTTACATCTTTTTTTGAAAAAAATAAGAAGTTAGCAGATTTTTTTTTTTGTCTTTTCAAAAACATTTGTTGTCTTATCCGAAAGATTTGTAGCCCTCCCCGAATGTTTCGGGGAGGACTACAAATCTTTCGGAGGCTATGCAATTCTAAAAAATCTATAACGCTTTTTCGCAGGAAACAACCGCCTCTTTTGTATTAGAGTTAATAATTATTCCTACTATCGCGCAGTTTTGTATATTCCAAGTGGGATTGAGATTGCAGGTTTGCGTTTTCACGCAGTTGTTGCCTGAAAAAGAAATTGTTTCTCCCCATATTCCGTTTATAGCACTGCGCAGGACGTGATTGTGCCTGTAATTCTGTATATAGACGCCGTTGTCAAGTTGCAATCCGATAACGTTGTTCTCTGTTATCCAGAGGATCAAAGAATAGGAATCGTTGGTGTCGGCAGTAGAAGTGATTGTTGAGATGATTTCCACTTTTCCTGTTGTTGTGCTTATGTTGCAGTTTATTTCAATTTCGAGTGGCACATCCATTGCTATTCGCTGGGCTACGGCTGAGTTCCAGTTTTTTTCAGGAATTAACAAACTGTTGTTGTATTCCACAAAATCCACGCTGCCGACAGGAAAAGCCTGTGGCGAGCCGAAGTATTTCCAGTATTCTGTGGCTGCTTCACTTCTCAAGTCAATGGCATCGCCTTCGGGTTCTGTCCAATGAATACCTTCGGGGTGCATTGCTACTGCAATAATTTTGTCACTCACAAAATCAAATTCCCGCATATTTTGAATAGTACGTGCGGCATTTGGGCAATTAGTGCAGTTCCAGCCGGTAAAATCCATTATAACAACAGGTTTTTTAACGTCAAACGGAACAACTGTAAGCCGGTCATTATCGGTAACAACATCACATCCCCAGAGTACTGTTGCAATAATTATTGAAAAAAAAGTTCTTTTTATCATATACCTTATTTTTTATTAAAAATTCATATTGTAAGAAATTTGAACGCCCTTGTATGCAGGGACTTGTCGGCAAACTCCGCCGGAGCAGTTGTAGCCTGCTTTTGTTCTGCCATACGAAACCTGAATGCGGTGTGCTCCAATGTTACATGCCAAACCGCCGTTGTAATAATGCAAATCCGATTTGCCGAAATTGTACATGTCGGAGGCGAAGACCATCAGATTTTGGAATAGAGATACCTCTACAAGAGCGTAAGCCCAATCGCCCCAGTCGTCTTTGTTCAGTTTTTCGTCATATTTGCCTTCCGATTGCTTAAAAAGGTATTGTAATTCGCCTCTTAGGGAAAAATTGGTGGAGACCTTGTATTTCAGTTCTGCTATTGCGATGTGCGACTTTATGGTGTTTTCATTCATCGAAGCGATAATCGCGTCGCTCAATGGGAGCCTCATATCAATTTTTCCTTCAACAGCCATTTTGTTATAAATCTGATAAATATAGGTGGCAGCTAAGGAAAAATCTTTTGATATTTTTTTGCTGAATTCAAGATTTATATCTGTGTAATATGTGTTGCCGAAACCGAAAAATTTTGTCTTGTAGGCATTGCTGCCCATCGGATTGTATGAGCCGGAAGTGAAGTAAAAAGTATATGGATTGTGGTCTAAATCTCTTAGCCAGTCCGCTTTCAAACCGCTGATATAGGAGGCGTTCAGTTTGAATGTTGTGCCGTATTTGCCGCCTGTTTTTGTCCCTTTTTTGAATGTATAGCCAAAACCGCCTTGAAAAGCCCATTCTCCTGTGGGTTGCGTGGCATACGGATAGAGAGCTGCCAGAGCATAGGTGTGGGTTTGGTTAAATGCAGGAAGATGGTTGATAAATGCTGATGTGCCTGTTTGGGAACGGATACTTCTGTAAGACATATTTTCGCTTCTTTTCATCTGTAACATTGCGCTCATTCCTTTCTGCGAATAGCTGCCTGAAAGCAAAAAAGCAGAACCTTTGTTGTAAATGTAGCAGTTATCGGCTGACGGGTCGTTTGCCTTGACTGCATATTCGGCGAGTATACCCCAGTTGTTGTGTTGAAGTTGCAGGCGAAAGTCTGCGGCGGCAACGTTTTTGGGCAAAACAAGTTTTTGGGCTAAAATCTTATTGTTGACGGTGTCAAATTTGAAACTTCTATAAATGTCTTCGTCAGGTTGGTAGTTGCTGACAAATGAAGTACCAAGTAAAATATTCCAGTTTTTTTTCTGTAATTTTGGCATCCATTCGTCAATGTTTAATTCTAAATCGCTACCCCAGACGGCACCCTGCGAAAAGTCAAAACCCCACGCATTTGTTTTGTCATAATTGAAATAAACCATTTGAAAGCCACCGAGCAACTTGAATCTGACCCCCTTGTACGGTTGCAAATATAGTCTTGCTCCGCGCAGAGAATTATCAATGCCTAAGGAGCGTTCTTCGTAGGTTCTGAAAATTAATCCACTGCCAAACTGGTCGTAGAAATTGCCTAATGTGAGAGTATTGTTTTTGTATTTGCCTGTAACGTACAGGTTTGGCAGTCCTGCTCCTGCGAAGTTGGGTTCAAAACCGGGAAGAGGTTTGTTGAGCAGTTCTAATCTTGTGCCTGCGTCAATGTATTTACTTCCGAGAACAAGGTTCAGGTATGTATTTGACAAAAAATTGTCAGTAACTTTCCCTGTTCCGATGTCCTCATCTTCTTGTGGGAAGAGCATATCCGACTGAATACTGCCTGAAATATAAACTTTGTTCTGTGCCGTCAGGCAAATAGAAAAAACGGACACGAACGCAAACAGAAAAGTTTTTTTCATTTTGAAAAATTGTGATATGCAGGTTATTAACTGTTGATAGGGTGTATGCCTGCTTTCAAATTGATAACCTGTAGTTTGTAATTATTTTTTAATTAATGCTCTGACTTTCTCAATAAGATGTTGTTCGGAGCCGTCGGTGTAGCCGCTGCGTGAATCTACAATTTTGCCATCGCCGTCGAAAACAAATACGGCAGGTATCATATTTACGCCAAGGGCACGTTTGAAATCGCTGTTTGGGTCGAGTAAAATTTCGTATTCCCATTCATTTTGATCAACTAACGGCTTAACTTTGTGGGCATTTTGAGCTTCGTCAATTGATATGGCAAAAATTTTCACGCCTGTTTCTTCTTGCCATTCGTCATACACTTCGGCAATGGCTTTGAGTTCTCTCTGGCATGGTTTGCACCAGAGGGCAAAAAAACTTATAATGAACGGTTTGCCGCCATTTCTAAGCGTGTCGGTTGTAACGGTTTTACCGTCAAGTGTCTTGAGTGTAACCTGTGGAAGTTGAGCAAAAAGATTAGCTGTAATCAATGCCATTGCTGCGATTAATAATAATTTTTTCATTTTTTTTTATTCTTTTAAATTTGTATATATATTCAATTTGAGTACTCTAAAAATACGATTTTTTTTTGACAGAGGATTAATCTACTCCTTACATTCTCTGATAGAATTTTAGTAATTTCTTTCTGTGTTAAACCGGTCATATCTTGAATTTATTCAATGGACACATTTGCTTTGTGTGCTTTTAGAATTACTTTCTCTATTCCTTCTATTATTCCTTCTGCTTTGGCTTTCTGACAGCGGTGTCTATAACATTTCACTGCCAAACAGCTTCTTAAAGCCAAAATCCGTAAAAGGATTGATATATTTTTCTTGCGTTGCAGTCATGACTCTTTATTTTATATGTTAAGATGCAAAGATAAACAATTTTTTTTAGATACGTCAGTTTTTTTTCTGAATTGCTTTGAACAGCTCTGATATGGATGTTTTAAATTTTTCGTTACTAAAAGGGCGGCTAATTCTTTTTTTGAGTTGCTGTTGTTTTTGACATTTCCCCTCTAAATATTCAAAATTTTAAATGAATATCGTATCTAATACCTGAATCACTTCCAAATACCCGTCATTGCGGGCTTGACCCGCAATGACGGCATTTTTCGTTGTTGTTAGTTCCCTTAAGGGCTTTAAAGCCTATAAAGCCCTTAAAGGAAACTTTCCAACTGCTTCGAGGAAGATTAAGGATTTACTTCTGCTACACAGCGCACTGAGAATCCGGCGGCGCGAGCACCGTTGGTGGTAGGGTAAACGTCCGTACTGCTGAAGAGCAAGTTGCGACCGTACGCATTATTCACTCCACTACTCCAATAGTAGCCGCCAACGCTGTTCAACGCACCGCTATTGGAGATGCGATAACCGGCAGCGGGCAGAAAACGCGCTCGCCGGCAGCATTTGTAATAAGAGCGCCGCCAATAGCACCACCGTTTGTGCTTAAGCCACGCCATTGCCAAGTATTATTAGTAGCATTAGCGTAAGTACAAGATGACGTAGTCAAATTGCCAGAACCGTTGCCTACGGAGGAATCCCACCAATTATACCCACTCGGAACTTTCCAACTTGAAGGGCAAGGGTCGTTGCCAGTTTTGGCAGTATCGGCAGCGGTAGCGCGATCAGTGGTGCCACTACCCCAACGCTTGCTAGCGGTAGGGCTAGTTCCGTCAGTATGCCAATCGCCGATATTATATGTTATAAATTTGCCCAAATAATTGTCAGCACTACCATTATTAGGTACCTGTTCGTAACTGTCAGGGAAATTGCTGTTTGTTCCCCAAGTAAGCATAGTAGGGCGACCAACAACACCCGAAGTACCATTAGGTTGTCCAAAAGTAGGGTTATTAATAATATTAAGGTGGGAGATGGCATCTTTCGACCAAACAGTTTTTTGGTGTCCGTCAGCCACACGACCCCATTGGTAAAAGTCGCCCAAATCAGCAGCATCGCTACTGCCGGAAGTGTAACTGTCGCCGCTTTGTCCAAGACTGAGAAGGGCAACTTTTATTGTACCTGTAGCAATAGTTCCGTTCTCGCCTTTCTGCAAAGTAAGGGATTTCACACCGCTAATAGGGTCGGTTTCGTAACCCGAAGAAGTGGTGTTGATAAACAGCATTTCAAATCTGCGCCGATTTCGCGAACGTCTTTGTGGCGAATACTTTCTTCAAAAACCAGATTTTTCTGTCGGGCAGTGGGATCTTTTTTGGACTTTTGACCAATATCAATGCGGTTTTTTTTCCACAAGTTCATTCCAATATTTGTCCGCCAAATTATTGACAATTTGTGGATTATCTTTTTCGATTTCAAAAAGTTGCGGATTACCCAATGCCGCATCATAGCGGTTGCAGAGAATACGGCGGATTTGATTAAGTTGGTCAATATCAACCAAATCTCTGACAAAACCGACACTGAGCAGGGTTCGGTGACAAACTCTGTCCGTTTCGTTGCGGTAACTTTCTACTAAACGATAGTAACCGTCGATTGTGTCCTTTGCCGGATTGTGGCGTAATGATGATCTAAAATACATGGCGCAAAGGTACAACATAAAAACTTGATTGTCAATACTCTCATGAGCGCTACAAACCACTTTTTGAAAATTTCAAGTACTGAAAATAAGACGGTTACTGATTTTTTGCCTCGAAAATAGCTGATTTTTTGGCTAAAATTTCTCTATTTTTCTTGATTTTAGGGGATGGAGCTGCAATGTGGGTTAAAGATGTGTATAAACGGTAGCCGAAAATTAAAAATATTTTGTACCTTTGCACATTGTAAAATCCATCGTATGTTTACTAAATTAAAGAAATCTGTAGGCGCTCGCACATTGAAGAAACAAATCCGGTACGCGAATTACAAGCGGCGGTTTCACAATTTCAATACGGCGAAATCTATTGGCGTGCTTTATCCGTATAGCCGCGCGGTCGATAGTCAGGTGGCAAAATTCATGCGTTTTTTTGCGGAACGCCACATAAAAGTGCGGGCGTTGGGATTCCTCGACGCAAAGGAACTGCCCGCTTCGTTTATTGTTACCGTCAACAAAACCCTGTTTAAGCAAGAGCATTTGAATTGGTATAACCGACCTTCCTCAAATGAAATAAATGCTTTTATAAATACGCCGTTCGATATTTTGATTGACTTTAGCAACGAGCATATTTACCCGTTGCAATATATAGCTACATTATCCCGCGCCTCAATGCGCGTGGGGCGGCTGGCATATCCCGACAACCCTTACGAATTTCTACTCTCCATGCCTACCAACGCCGACAACCAGGCATATATCGACCAGTTAAAACATTATTTATTTTCAATTCAAATAAAATAGTTCGACACTTATGATTAACGGAAAACGCATTGCAGTAGTGCTTCCGGCGTATAATGCCGAAGCCACTTTAGCCAAAACCTATCACGAAATACCGATGGATATTGTGGACGACGTCATCCTTGTGGATGATAAAAGCCGCGACAACACTGTAATGGTGGCGCACGAGCTGGGTATTAAATATGTGATACGGCACGAACAGAACCGCGGATATGGCGGAAACCAGAAAACGTGCTACAACAAAGCCATCGAACTGAATGCCGACATTGTGGTGATGTTGCATCCCGATTATCAGTACACGCCCATGTTGCTGCAATCCATGTGTTACGTAATTGCCAACGGCGTGTATCCTGTGGTGTTGGGGTCGCGTATTCTGGGGCGCGGCGCATTGCGTGGCGGAATGCCGTTTTACAAGTATGTCTCTAACCGCCTGCTCACGTGGGCGCAAAATGTGT
>JAITNR010000147.1 GCA_031290375.1 Prevotellaceae bacterium
TTTACATAAAACACGAAATATAGCATAATTAGCCACTACAAAACAACTTTTACTCAAAAAGTGCCATTTTTACACAGTTTGGAGATGGGGATTGGGGGATAGAGTGTCGAAGTCAGGAATACTAATAATCAGCGCGTTACATGAATATTCAGGTTATTATACGGGTAATCATTTTATATGATTATCCGTATAACAACCTAATACACCGTCATTGCGAGCTTGACCCGCAATGACGACACTTTTGTTGCTTTAGGTCGTAATGCGGTAATCATATAAAATTATGCTGCAAATATACACATAATTGTTTAATTATCAAAATATTAACAGCATTTTTTCGCACAAAGTCTCAATGCTTTCGAGATTATTTTTGGCAATACATATTTTACTTGTTTACAGTAAGTTAATTTTTAGAAGTGCCATCTATAATGCTCAATAGAATTGCCCTGAATTTAATCAAACATGAACAATCAAAAAAGAGAAGTGTGAAGGGAAAAAGACTCGATGCCGGATGGAATAATGATTATTTATTGAAAATCCTAACTAATTAAGATGCGTTTGCCCTGTCGAAGATTAGGAGTTGTTTTTAATATTTCAAAAAGATTTATTACCTTTGTACTGAGTTATTTGAAACAATGAAAAAGCAGAGCAGTCCGCTCGTTTCTAAATCGTTACCCATTGAGGTAGTATTTGCATACAAAATTCTGTTTTTCAGGAAATTTATGAAAAATATTTTGTATCTTTGCACAATTCAATTTACACTATTCATCATTAATTATTCATTAAAAAAGTTTGGTTCCCGACTCTAAAATCATAACTCTAAAATAACAAATCTTATGCTTAAAAAAAAGTTATTTTTTGCTACATTACTCATTGTGTCTTTGAATGTAAACGCTCAGAATATTCCTCAAAATATCTCATACACAGGTATTTATAGTTTTATAGACGAACTTGCAAATGACGGAATAATAGATGTAAATACAGCCATAAAACCTTACAACAGGGATTTTATTGCTCAAAAACTGCTTGAGGCAGCAGTCAAATCGGAGCGGTTGAATAGACGTCAAATTGCTGAAATAGAGTTTTTTAAACAGGACTACGCTCTGGAACTTGATACCATTGCTCGCTCTATGGTGGAATTTACAGACAAAAAAACGTTCTCTTTTACTCTGCTTCAGCCCGCCTACCACTACAACGGCAAACTGCTCAAAGGACGTATCACGCCTATTCTGGGAATGAATTTGCTTGCTAATAGGAACGGACTGCTCAGAGAACAGCGTTGGGGTGCCGAAATTCAACTGACTGTCGCAAATCACTTGTCCGTTTGGGGCAGTATGCGTGAAATGAAGTTTACAGGTACAGATTTGAAAGATAATTTGTTCAACAATAAACAATTAGGGGCTTTGCTTTACCCCTCAAACAGTATCGGGCGTTATTTTGGCTACAACATAGATTTTCTCTACAATCACTATGGTTATCAATATGATTTGAACAATCATTATGGCGGAGATTTTACAGAATCCAGAGGCGGAATTACGGCTTATACCTCGTGGGGCAGCATCGGACTGGTAAAGGACAATCTCGTTTGGGGGGACGGCTACAACGGCTCAATTATCTTTTCAGGACGCGCCCCTTCGTTTCCGATGATTTCACTCAATATCAAGCCTTGCAGATGGTTCGAACTCAACTATATACACGGTTTTTTAGTTAGCAATGTGGTAGACAGTACAACGTATTATTCCGAAACTCAGGCAGATGGCTCCTTCAACAAGTATTACAGATACAAAAACAAGTTTATTGCGGCAAATATGATGACTTTCCGTCCGATTTCAAAACTTGACTTATCTATCGGAAATTCAATAATTTATGCAGAAAGAAATGTAAATGCCGCATACCTTATACCTATTGCCTTTTTCAAAGCACTGGACAAGGTGCAGACTCGCGGCACAGCGGTGGAAAACCAAAATTCACAGCTGTTTTTAAATATTTCTTCACGTAATATCAATCACCTTCATCTCTATTTTTCAGCGTTTTTTGATGAAGTCAGTTTCAAGCGTTTTTTGCCCAAATCAAAAGATAAAAACCCATTTTCATACAAAATAGGTTTTAATTTGACAAATTTACCTCTGAAAAATCTCTCGTTTATCGGAGAATTTACCCGAACAAACATCATAAACTACAAGCACTCGCTTGTGGAACTGACATACGCCTCAAACAGCGTCAATCTTGGACACTATCTTGGGGACAATGCACAGGACATTTTTTTGGCACTCAACTACAAGCCAATAAGGGGGTTAAACCTTAAACTTTCGTATAATAATATCGCAAAATACAACGATTATGACTTTATTCGCACAAATATTATCGAAATTATTTCTCAAAAGGCTTTTAACCAAAAAGTATTTTCAAATTCTATAATTGCTTTTAATGCTGATTATGAAATAATTAACAATATCTTTGCTAATCTGAATTTTCAGTTCAACAACGCCAAAGGTTATGATTTATCCACAAAAAACGGTATTGTTGGCGAAAACCTGCTGACAGCACAGGAAAATCTCAACAAGTTTTCGCCACAATTTTATCACGGTAAAGTTTTTACCGTAACATGCGGATTGACTTTCGGATTTTAAACCAACGTTATATTTGGGAAAGTTTTATTAATTTTGCACCACACAAACTAAAATAACAGATGAGTAAAAATTTACTGAAAATAGGCATAACCCACGGAGACATCAACGGTGTAAGTTATGAAATAATGCTTAAAGTACTGAACGATAACAGAATATTGGAGCATTGCGTTCCGATTATTTACGGCTCACCCAAAGTGCTCGCCTTTTACAAAAAAATGTATGCTTTTGACAGCGTAAATATTTCTACTGTTCGCTCTGTTGCTGACGCTGTTTTCAGTCGAATGTACGTGATAAACTGCTGTTCTGACGAAATAAAGGTTGAAACGGGAAAACAAAGCACAGAGGCTGGCAAATTTGCCCTTGATGCTCTGAATATCGCCTCTTCGGACTTGATAGAAGGCAGGATTGACGCTTTGATAACAGCACCAATTAACAAAAGCACAATTCAGTCAGACAAATTTAATTTCCCGGGACATACCGAATTTTTAGAAAAACTATCAGGGCAACGCTCCTTGATGATGCTTACATCAGGCAACGTAAGGGTAGCTTTGGTTACCAACCACACTGCCATTCATAATGTTAGCCCCAGCATCACCAAAGAATTGATTATTGAGAAACTGAAAGTTTTGCATCAGTCGCTTGTGCAGGATTTTGCAATAACTTGTCCGAGAATCGCTGTTCTTGGCTTGAACCCGCATTCGTCAGACAACGGATTGCTTGGAAAAGAGGAACAAACAATTATAAAACCTGCTATCGATGAGGCTAATTTACAGGGAATTGTCTGTACGGGACCGCTCTCTTCTGACGGATTTTGGGGGGCAGGCACTTTTGCCTCCTACGATGCCATTCTTGCCATGTATCACGATCAGGGACTTGCTCCGTTTAAGGCTCTGTTTCAGGATACTGGAGTGAATTTTACAGCGGGATTGAGTTTTGTTCGGACGTCGCCCGCACACGGTACAGCATACAACATTGCAGGTAAAAACGCTGCCAATCCGAGTTCGCTTTCGCAGGCACTATATTTGGCTATTGATGTTGTCAGAAATCGTGCTTTCTATAAGCAGGCTATCAAAAATCCGCTAAAAGTCGATACTCCAAAAGCAGACGAAAACGGACTTGAAATTATGAATTACGAGTAACCTTTTTCAGTTCTGTGCGAATTATTGCTATTTTCTGATAAAAAATTTATCTTAGACTCTACCGAAAAAGAACTCGGAACATTTGAAAACAATATCCGTATTATCACAAACACAAAGCCGACCTTCATAAATTAACCATAAAAGCGTATATAGAAAATGAATGATTTTTTAGAACTTGAAAGTAGAATTGTGACCGTACTCAAAACGGTTTATGATCCTGAAATCCCTGTTGATATCTATAATCTTGGCTTAATATATTCGGTCGATTGCTCTGAGCAAGGTGATGTGAAGATAGAGATGACTCTCACTGCCCCCAACTGCCCTATGGCAGACTTTATCCTTGAAGATGCAAAAATGAAAGTCGCTGCCATTGAAGGAGTTAAGGGCGTAGAAATAAAGTTTGTCTTTGAACCCGAATGGTCGCAAGACATGATGACAGAGGAGGCAAAACTCGAACTCGGATTACTGTAGATTTCAAAAACTTTTCCTTCGTGTCGATTTTTTGCTGTCGTTTCCCGCATAACTGCGTTTGCCACGCCACGGTTTATCCGAATTTGACGCAGTAAACGACCCGTTTCCTCTGTCGGAATGACCTTTTTTGTTGACACTGTCTTTGTATTCGCCATTGCCTTGATATGAAGATTTGCCGTATGACCTGCCGTAGCCTCCGCCCCGTCCCGATTTGCGTTCGTCAATTGATTTGCTGCCTTTGGCTTCGCTCACAACCAATTCCTGTTGACTATTGAAAGCAGACATAAATTTATCCAACTGGTCGGCATAAAGGTCGAAAAAACTGAATTTGTTCGTTACTTCAATGTTCTCTATGCTAATTGAGCGGTCGTCTGTAATGTCATTGATAATGCCCAACAAACGTTTTGGACTTAATCCCTGATTGTTACCAAGATTGATTTTTAGACGAATTCGTTTGCCTCTTTCTTCACCCCTTTCGCCACGAACCGACCTTTCGTTACGGTTCCCCCTTTCGCTACGTTCATTTTTTACACGTAGCGGACGTTCGGGAATATTCAAATCTTCGGCATCTTTGTAATAGGCAAGAAAACGGTTAAATTCGAGAGAAACAAAACGTTTGAGAATTTCTTCTTTATTCAGATATTCCAATTGGTTCATTATCTGCTTCATATACGGCTCTATCTGCTCTTCGCCCACTTCCACCTGTTGCATTCGGTCAATCAGATGAAAAAGTTGCTTTTTGCAGACTTCCAATCCATTAGGTATCTGCTGCTGCTCAAATTTCTTTTTGAGCATATTTTCAATATCTTTTATTTTGAACTTTTCTTTGGAATGGATAATCGATACCGAAACACCTTTTTTGTTGGCGCGCCCCGTGCGTCCACTACGGTGTGTATAAACTTCCACATCGTCAGGCAAATTGTAGTTGATAACGTGAGTAAGGTCGCTCACATCCAACCCGCGTGCAGCAACATCGGTTGCCACCAAAAGTTGAATGTTACGGATGCGAAATTTCTGCATGATAGTATCGCGCTGCGGTTGAGACAAATCACCGTGCAGAGCATCGGCATTGTATCCGTCATGCATCAGCTTTTCGGCAACTTCCTTGGTTTCCTGACGTGTACGGCAAAATACTATTCCGTAAATATCGGGATTCAAATCCACAATGCGTTTCAGCACCAAATAACGCTGGCGAGCCTGCGAAACGTAATAGGCATGTTCCACATTTTCAGCTCCTGCATTGCGCGTACCGATTGTTATCTCCTGATAATTTCTCATATACCTGCGAGCAATATTAGCTATTTCCTTAGGCATGGTAGCCGAAAACAGCATTGTACGGCGAGTTTGTTTGGGCGTACGTTCAAGAATGGTTTCGAGGTCGTCTTTGAACCCCATATTCAACATCTCGTCAGCCTCGTCAAGCACAACAAACCGTACATTTACAAGTTCCACTTTTTTGCGTTCGATAAGATCAATCAAACGTCCGGGCGTTGCCACCACAATTTGAGGCTGTTTGTCGAGTTGCCGCAACTGCGTGCGAATATCCTCGCCCCCATACACAGGCACTACACGCAAACCTCGCAGATTTTTGGAGTAATTTTTAAGGTCGTTTGCTATCTGAATACACAATTCTCGTGTAGGCGAAAGCACCAAAGCCTGAACCTGATTGAGTTCCGTGTCAATCATATTAAGAATTGGCAACCCGAAAGCCGCCGTTTTCCCTGTCCCTGTTTGAGCCAACGCCACCAAATCGTCTGTTTGCGTAAGCATAAACGGGATTACCTGCTCCTGAACGGGCATAGGATTTTCGTAGCCGAGTTCTTCGATAGCTGTAAGAAGCTCGCCTTTCAAATTCATTTCTTTAAAAGTCATATAAAACAATTTGCTAGTACACGTTTTGAGCAGTAATCCGGCGATAATTTTTGTGTTATTAAAAACGTGTACCATCAGATATGCGTGCTGCCAAAGTTAAGGCAGTTTGATTCGGATTTTCTTCCGCAACGTATAAGTATTTATAAATCGGGTACAAAGGTAATATTTTTTATTGAACCGGCAAGCAAAAAAATTGAAAATTAAGATTCCCAATATTTCCATTTCCGAACAACAGCCAATTATAGATTTGGTAAATAAGATTTTGTCATTAAAATCAACAAATCCTCAAGCCGATACCAAAGCATTGGAAAAGCAAATAGACAGATTAGTTTATGGCTTGTATGGACTGACGGAAGAGGAAATTGCGGTAATTGGGAACCAAAAAACTTCTTGAAACTTCGAGATTTTTCAAGAATCAAGAAGAATTTACAAAAATAGTTTTTCCTAATTTCACACTAATTAGGAAAAACTATGAGAACTTATTCTTCGCCCGACAACCGAAATTCTATCTCATAATTCTTTATAAATTCCGTTTCTTCTTGAGTTAATTCATACAACGAACAAATCAAATCGTCTATTTTGTCAATTAAAGATTTTCTTTCACAAACGCCGACACCGTAAGCCTATGCACCCCAAGAATACGAGCTATAGCGCTTTTTGAGATTCTTTTGTCAAGTAAAGTTTTTATTTCGGCTTCTTTGCCTGTGAGTTTTTTGACTTTTGACTTACTGCCTTTTGGGCGACCAAGTATCACACCTTCTGCCTTTTTACGTGCCAACGCTTCTTTGGTACGTTGCGAAATGAGGTTGCGCTCAATTTCGGCGGATAAACCGAAAGCAAAAGCGAGGACTTTGCTGTTAATATCACTGCCTAAACGGTAATTGTCTTTGATTGTCCAAACCTGAATGTCGCGGTTCATACATTCGTTGAGAATGCCCATAATCATTAGCAAATTTCTACCCAGACGCGACAATTCCGAACAAATAAGAATGTCGTCTTTGCGCATTCTTTTGAGGAGTTTGCCGAGTTTTCTTTCCCGAATAGTTTTTACTCCCGAAATGGTTTCTTCAATCCATTTATCCACAACCATAATGCTTTTTTCGCAAAATTGGTTGATTTCATAACGTTGATTTTCAACTGTTTGTCTGTCGGTACTTACCCGAATGTAACCATAAATCATAAAAAAATAGAGTTTTAAAAATTAATAATCGTTTAATATACATTTTTTTAATGAAATATTTTGTCAATTAAAAAAATAATTGTACTTTTGCTGCGATAGTTCCTCCCACGCTTCCCATTGAGAACAGCGCACCCGGGGAGGACTTCGAGTTTTATATAGCACCCTTATTGTCAATGAAATACACAAAACAACCTCTTTCAATAGAGCAACAAAT
>JAITNR010000156.1 GCA_031290375.1 Prevotellaceae bacterium
TTTAGTTTCGAAGGAAAAAATACTCAAGGAAAAATTGTAAACATCACACAAGGCAGATTTGATAAAAAATTTGTTAATTAAAACCCTACCAAAATGAAAAAGATATTTTTATTAATCACATTCTTGGGAATAGCAGGTTATTCTCAGAGCCTAATAAGAGATAGAGATATTGAAATCGTAAATGACTCTATTTATGAAATGTTCTCGCGTTTAGAGGCAAACAGAATACCCAACGGCTTGCTTTTAGACGCTGCCGTAGAATTTGCAGATTTAAGCAAATACAACGGTACCTTGCCCGACAGTTCCTATACTTCTTCCAAAATCGTTACGGATATTTATAATACTTTGGTAATGAGCCGCTTGCACGAAAGCGCCGTTATCAAAAAAACGCCCGAAGAATTTACAAACGACTGGAAATCCGCACAATTGCCCGATATTGTGCCGTTGGGAGGAGTATTTTACAAATATTCGCAGTTTTCCGAATCCACGCTGCAAAATGCTAAAAATGGGGCAGTTGTTTGGGACGGAACCTATCTGCTTGACAGATACGAAAAAAGAAGATGGATAAATCCCTACGAAGAAAAATATGTTTTTGCCATTGCGCCTGCGGTTAATTCCTTCAACAAACTTCATTTTCAAATTGTTTTGCCTGACAATCTGTTCCTAAGCAATCAAGCTGACATTAACCGAATTGAATACAAACTGGCAGACGGCAGAGGAACAACCTATCAGGTGTTGCCTCCAAATCGACTGATTGATGTTCGGTATCCTTCCACGGGAGAATACCACTGGACTTTCAAAATTACGCTGAACTCCGGCGAGGTATTGTATTCCCACACTCTTTTTACCATAGACGGAAATTTGGACAAATATGAGACCTCCCCCTCTACCCGATTAAAAAGCATGAGTCTCGGACAATATACCAAAGTGGAAATCGACCCTTTCAGTGTCCCCGGACCTTTCATCTGGTCGTCTTCCGTCCACAAGGCAAGGGCAACGATGTACATACAACTCGCCTCCGGACATACGCAGATAACCAAACCCTTAATCGTTGCCGAAGGCTTTGATATGGGGTGTATTTTATCTCCAAGTACCGAAGCAGGATTATCTAATATTGATAAATTTATTAATTCTGTAAATCCAAATGAATATGAGACACCTCTTGGGCAGAAATTAAAAACTTACGACATCATCTATGTAGATTGGGGCAATGGGGTAGATTATATACAAAACAATGCAGACCTGTTGAAAAAGGCAATCCGCTGGGTAAACAACAACAAGGCAGGCACGGAGAAAAACGTAGTGCTGGGGCAGAGCATGGGCGGTCTTGTTGCACGGTATGCCCTCAAAGACATGGAAGACAAGGGAGAAAACCACGATACCCAACTGTTTATTTCCCACGATGCGCCGCACTTGGGGGCGAACATTCCCTTGGGCTTGCAAGATATGTTGATAAATATTTCCAACACTTACATACACTCGCCCATCCTTGCCGGAGTAGGAGAATTTATTGTCCCTGTTTTTAATCAGGGAATTTCTTTCAATGATATTTTAACTCTGGCAGGTACGCCTGCCGCAAGGCAGATGCTCATCAATTACGTAAACAAGAGTTATAATATTGACAATAGCATTCACAACAACTGGCAGGCAGAGTTGCTGGCAAAGGGCTATCCGAAGCAAACACGGAACGTTGCAATATCAAACGGCAGCGAATGCGGTACAGATCAAACCTCGAACGAGTTGTTGAGACTGTACAAAGAGACCAAAGAGCAGTATTTGTTTTCAGATATTTTGGGCGTTTTGCTGGGCGTTGCCACGACCCGTCTGGATCTGGTATTTTTAGCCGCCTTGCCCGGAAGTTCAAAGTATGTATTTGATTTTACGGTAAAGCCCATGCTGTTGCTCAATGCCAACAATCAGATTTACAGGGGGAAAATAACCTATAAAAAGAAAGTGCTTTGGTTTATACCCGCACAGACAAGTCTTTTAAGCGGAAGCAAGTATCAGCCGTCAAACGTTTTTCCTATGGACAAATACGGAGGCGGAAAATTCAACCTGAATTTTGAGGCGCTGCCTTCATTTCTTGCCAAAGACCTTGTAGCTAACCCTTTTAGTTTTATCCCCACCGCCAGCGCATTAGATTATTATTCGGGCAAGACGGCTCTTACAGAAGCGGCTTATCAAAAATCTTTTTCTCCTGTTGATGATGCCGCAAATGTTCCTTTTGCTAACTTTGTGGCAGAACAAATGAACGAAAACAACACACATATCTCATTCAGCAACAGAAACGGGCAGTTTATCATCAACCAGCTTTCAACCAATATCAATACTCAAAATCAAAAAATCACCACCTCGTATCTTTGCGGCAGCAAAATAAACATCGGCGGCGAATCTGTGGTCTGCATGAATACTCAAACCTACACGACAGGTTTTGCTCCCAATATACTTTGGTCTGTTACGCAGGGCAACAACTTGATAAACATTACCAGCCCCATGAATGAACCGCAAATATCTTTTAATCCAAAATCCGGAGCAAACGGATTAGTCAGTCTGCGTGCTGTTCTTTCGGGAGACGGCGCCAGCAATACGACGACAAAAGATATTTGGATAGGCAAACCAAAAATAGGGGTAGACTATAAACCGGTAGGAACCAATTATGTCCAAGTGTATCTTGTCGGAAGCGATGGTTCTGATATAACCAAACAAGGAATCACCGGAACTACATGGAATAAAATTTCAAACGGCGGCGGTTGTTCTTCGGCTTTCAGCGGCAGCAGCAGCAGCCTCGGATTTTTAGGAATTGCATCGGGAGCTTGCAGTAACTGGACTTTAGAGCTGAAAATAACTGCTACAAATGCTTGCGGAACAACGACAATACAGCCGACCATTACCCCTCCGCTTCCGCTTCCTTGCAACAATAACCATGCAATGGTCAAAACATCGGAAAATAAATTCGCGGTGATGAACATCATAGGTCCTTGCGACAAAGCATCATCGCTGAAAAGCGGAAGCGTCGTTCCTTTATGGGACGGCAAAGCGGTTTCAATTACCGTTTATGACCTTTCCGGTAATAAAATGATGGAAGTAAAAAACAATACGGTAGATCTTGACGGATTGAAAAACGGGCTTTATGTCATTAAAGCCGTCGTAAATAATGAAATAATAACTCAAAAAATAATAAAACAATAAAATGGCAGATAGAATTGTTGTTGACCCGATTACAAGAATCGAAGGTCATTTAAGAGCCGAAGTTGAAATTACCAACGGAACAAT
>JAITNR010000241.1 GCA_031290375.1 Prevotellaceae bacterium
AGCCGAAAAAGAGAGGGATATGCTGCGCAAAATTTTTCAATGCTCAATCGAATTGCCCTGAATCTAATCAAACATGAACAATCAAAAAAGAGAAGTGTGAAGGGAAAAAGACTCGATGCTGGATGGAATAATGATTATTTATTGAAAATCCTAACTAATAAAGATGCGTTTGCCCTGAAGGCTAATATCATATTTATTTGAAATTTCAAAACTATTTTGTATCTTTGCTTGCGATATTTTCAATAGAGTTTTTACGGACTTCGGCTTTGTTGTGAAAAACAAAATAATTAGAAGTCCCAATAAATTTAAAAATGCACGTATGAAAAAAGCAGTAATAATATTGGTGGCTTTTTGTTTTGCCGTAAATATTTATGGGCAAAACAATAATGTTAAAAACCTTGTTAATCAAGGAATTGCATTGCACGATGAAGGCAATTTTAAGGCAGCAATAGAAAAATACCAAAAGGCATTGTCCATTGAGCCAAAAAATTCGTGGGCTAATTATGAGTTGTCATATACATATTTTGCAATGCAAGATTATGATAATGCCATTAAATTCAGCGAGTTATCCATAAAATATGATAAAAATGCAACCGCATATATCGTTTTGGGAAATTCGCTTGATTTGAAAGGCAACACTGCAAAGGCACTCAAAATTTACAAAAAAGCATTAAAGCAATTTCCCAACGAGTATATGCTGAATTACAATTTTGCATTAACTTGTTTCAATCAGAAAAAATATGACGATGCACAGAAAGCCGCTGTTAATGCCATCACAAATAACCCTAAACACGCATCAAGTCATTTGATTTTGTCGTCAATTATGCAGGTAAAAGGCGAAAAAATAAAATCATTGTTGCCATTATATTATTTTCTAATGTTAGAGCCAAATTCGCAACGTTCTGAAAAAAGTTATAATACGTTAAATAATATTTTATATTCAGGTGTCGAAAAGAAAGATGATAAAAATATTACTATATTGCAAGGAACGAAGCAATCCAAAAATTAAAAACATCCCAAGTTATTTATTTTTTGCGTCTAAAAATTATTGATTAACTTTGCATATTGACAATTAAAGAACTGTTTCAATTTTTAAAGAAAATAAATATAGCAATATGGCTGAAAAAATATTTACAAACACAAACGATTTGGTGGCATTTCTGGGCAAAGAACCTGAACAATTTACAAAGGCAGATGTCAGAGATTTTATTGTAAAAAATAAAATTGAATTTGTTAATTTTATGTACTTTGCTGCCGACCACAAGTTGAAAACTCTTAATTTTGTGATTACCAATGAGGAATATCTTAATTCTATCCTCACTTTCGGCGAAAGGGTAGATGGGTCAAGTCTTTTTCCGTATATTGAAGCAAGCAGCAGCGACCTGTATGTGTTGCCGCGTTTTTGTACGGCATTCGTTGACCCGTTTGCCATTCGACCAACACTTTGTATGCTGTGTTCGTTTTTTGACAGGAATGGCAATTTGCTCGAAACCTCGTCAGAATACACTATGCAAAAGGCAGACAGAAGTTTTACCGAACAGACAGGTATGACTTTTGAGGCTATGGTGGAACTTGAATATTATGTTATCGGACAGGCTGAAACAAGCGATGCCTTTATTGTGCCGAATCAGAAAGGGTATCACGAATCCTCTCCTTATACACGTTTCAACGAATTTCGCAAGGAATGTATGGCTCACATAGCCCGTGTTGGCGGGACGATAAAATACGGGCACAACGAGGTAGGTAACTTTACATACGAGGGAAAAATCTATGAGCAGAACGAAATAGAATTTCTTCCTGCCCGCGTTCAAAAAACTGCAGACTCTATGCTGATTGCACAGTGGATAATTCGCAATTTAGCCTATCAAAGAGGGCTGGATATTACCTTTGCCCCAAAAATCAGCACAGGCAAGGCCGGTTCGGGTATGCACGTACATACGAGAATTGTAAAAGAGGGTAAAAATCAATATATATCGGAGGAAAAACTATCCGATATTGCCCGCAAAACCATTGCAGGCTTTATCACACTTGCTCCGTCTTTGACAGCTTTCGGCAATATGCGTCCGAGTTCGTACATGAGACTTGTTCCTCATCAGGAAGCTCCTACCAATGTTTGTTGGGGCGACTCCAACCGCTCGGTGCTTATTCGTGTGCCGCTCGGCTGGACAACCAAAACAGATATGTCGGCTAAGATCAACCCATTGGAACAACAATTGAATATAAATGCAGAATATAAGCAAACTATTGAAATTCGTTCGCCCGATGCTACAGCTGACATCTATTTGCTGTTGGCAGGTTTGGCTGTGGCTGCTGCCTATGGCATTCAAATGCCTGACGGATTGGATATTGCCGAAAAATCTTACGTTGATGTCAATATACATTCGGAAGAGCATAAGGAAGAAGTTCGTTATCTGAAACATCTGCCTACTTCGTGCCGTGAGTCCGCCACCAAGCTCAACGAGCAGCGCAACATTTATCAGGCAAACGATGTTTTCTGTCCCAAACTGATTGAGGACATCATTCATTTGCTCGAAAATTACAAGGAAGAAAAAATGAATTTTGGACTATAAACTTAACAATTGTTTTGGTATAAGCGTTTAGGTCGCCCCAAAAAAATGCTACCTTTGTAGCGTGAAAACAAGAGAAAAATTTACAGGAGTGAATTCAATAGAATTTTATAAACGCTTTCAAAGCGATGAGGATTGCTACAAATATATTGCCAACATAAAATGGAAAAACGGCTATGTTTGTAAAAGATGTAACAATACAACATATTGTAAATGCAAACACGATGAAAGTCCAACAGCATGTACAATGTTTGATAAGTGTAAATTTTCATGGCAAAAAACCATATTCAAAACGTTGCAACAATTGTTGATAGCGTTTCATATTTTGTTCAAAATTAGCACAAAAAAGAAAGGTATGTCTTCTTTGGAACTGTCAGAAGAATATGGTTTACGACAAAATTGACAGGTGAAGTGCATATTGA
>JAITNR010000041.1 GCA_031290375.1 Prevotellaceae bacterium
TTTAATTATCAAAATTTTAACAGCATTTTTTTGCAACAAAATAACACTGCTTCCGAGATTATTTTTGGCAATACATATTTTACTTGTTTACAGTAAGTTAATTTTTAGAAGTGCCCTAATAGATTTTGCCGTAAATAAAAATCAGTTAGTCAAAGTATTTGACATTTGCTTTTTTGGCGGGAAACCGTTGTTAAAATTTGACACATTAAAAGAAATTGTTGAAAATATTGAATTAAAGTACAAATAGAGAACGCATCCATTGTTCATTATTACTTTTCTTTGTGCCTTCAAAGCAAATTAAAAATATGTTTGTTTTCAATTTTATCATATATTGGTTGAAATATTATGCCAAATTAAAAATTTTATGTGTAACTTTGCAGCAAATAACTTAAATATGTTCGATAAAATAATTGATTTTGACAAGAATCTGCTTGTCAGTATAAACAACTTTAAGTCTGATTTTTTTGACGATTTTTTCTTTATATTCTCAGGGCAACTTGCGTGGTTGCTCACGGCGACTGTAATAATCAGTGTTTTGATTATAAACCAGAAAAAAGATTTTGTGTTTGTGGTGTTGGCATTGGTGTTGCTCATCGCTCTCTCTGACCATATTTCGTCAGGTATAATAAAAAAATTGGTTGAACGTCAGCGCCCTACGCACGAGCCGACACTTGAAGGAATGGTCAATATTGTGCACAATTACAAAGGAGGTGGCTTCAGTTTTGTCTCTTCTCACGCTGCAAATGGTTTTGCATTTGCCACATTTTCAGCATTATTAATGAAAAATCGCATGTACTCAATTACGCAGCTCGTTTGGGCGTTTTTTACGGGCTATTCGCGGCTGTATCTGGGAGTTCATTACCCGCTTGATGTGCTCTGCGGCTCTATTGTTGGCATTGGTGCAGGTTTTTTGGTCTATTTTATCCTCAAAAAAACTCGCCCTGCCTGTTGTCAAAAACCTGTTACCAATCTCCAAGCACTTTGGATTACAGGCTCTTTGGTGCTTACTTTGGCAGTGATTTCAATTTGGCACGGCAATCTGCTGTGGTTGGCATAGAAAGCTTTAACAAAAAATATATCAATTTGATTTCACACAAAAATGTTTTTTGCCTATACACAATAAAACCAATTTTTTTGCGTTACACGGGTGGTGTAAAATTATGTTTTGGTTTCCTGATTCTAAAAAAATTACTCATAATTGAAAAAAAAGTTATACCTTTGCAACTTCAAAGTAAATCGATATTCATAAATAAATTAAAAAAAATATGAGAAAAAGACTTTTGTTATTAGGCTTGACAGCCTGTGTGGTTACGTTTTTGCAAGCACAAGCCACTGATGAGATTAAAGATTCCTACAATCCAATTCTTACGGGTGTTCCATCTTTGGGTATTGCCCCTGATGCCGTTAGTGGTGGTATGGGCGACATCGGTGCTGCAACCACCCCCACCCTTTCATCTCAATATTGGAACTCATCCAAATATGCCATGATGGAAGGACCCGGAGGCTTTGCCCTTTCTTATACCCCTTGGTTAAGAAAAATAGTAAGTGATATTGACTTGGCATATCTGTCAGGGTATTATAATCTTGGTGAAAAAGCTGGTACGCTTAGTGCTTCGTTCAGATATTTTTCTTTGGGTAACATAACTCTTACGGACGTCAATGGACACGAAAACGGAATTGCAGCTAAGCCTTACGAACTTGCTCTTGACTTGGGTTATTCGAGAAAATTATCAGAAAAGTTTGCAATGGGTGTTGTTCTTAGATTTTTAGCCTCAGATTTGAGTGCCCAATCAGAAGATTATTACACAGGATACGGCTTTGCGGCTGATGTGAATGGTTATTACACTCTTCCCATCGAAATCAAAAGCGGCGAGTCCAAATTCGGTTTTGGATTCAACATATCCAACATAGGAACAAAAGTTTCTTATGACAAAGGTAATTCAAGCAACTTTATACCTACCAACCTTCGTTTTGGTGCTTCTTACCTTATCCCGTTCGACAAATACAACCGCATAGCAGTTAATGCAGATGTAAACCGTTTGTTGGTGCCAAGCCGCAAATCAAAGAACACAAAAGGTTTTGACCCGCAAGATGAAAGCACATGGACAATGGAATATGACCAATACAGCGATATTTCTATTATCAAGGGTATTTTTTCCTCTTTTTCAGATGCTCCGGGCGGTTTCAAGGAAGAGATGAAAGAATTTAGTTGGAGTTTGGGTGCCGAATATGCCTACAACGAACAGTTCTTTGTTCGTACAGGATACCATCACGAAAATGTTGATAAGGGTAACCGTAAATATTTCACTTTCGGTGCAGGTTTCAAATGGACGGCGTTCCGTTTGGACGTAGGCTACGTCGTTGCTACAGCACCCACCAATCCGCTTGACCAAACCCTGCGTTTCACGCTTTCGTTTGATGTTGACGGACTTAAAGAATTGACAGACAACAAATAGAAGATTTGGAATTGTAAAATTAATACTTGATTGTAACAATCCCTTTCAAGCAATGCCAACCCCTTTCCGAGCATATAAAAACTTGAAAGGGGTTGCTGCTTGGGACTGTCGGATATGACTCATAGTTTTCAATTCCCAACCCTCAATTAATTTTTACCGGTTAATTCTTTTTTTGAGGTGCTATTTTTTTAAGCGAAGTATTTTGCCATCCTCCAGAGTACAAAATCTTTGTCTTTGATACCATAGTTTGCAGCGATAAAGTAGCCGCCAATGCCTTTATCGTCTATGCTCATTTTCTCGCCAATATTCTGTGGCTCAAATACATACAGCGGCAACTCTTTTATTTCACCCGTCTTTGTATCAACACTTTCTATTTTTTTCGATTTCCATTTTTCACTCGCAATATCAGACCGATAATCGCTCAAAACCTCTTTGTAAGCGTGGTACAACCGTTTGGGTTTTATCTCAAACATACGTAACAACCGACAGATTTACAGGCTGTTCTTCAATCTTCTTCTTTTAAAAAAATTCCCATACTCGGCACCATTTTTACGCCTTTCAGAGACAAATCGTAGTCGTTGGAGTAGTGTTTATCTTCGCCGGCTCGCTTATAGCGGCGGCGATACGCTTTCAAATATATCGGTTTGAGCGAAAAACTGTGGCTCAAGGTCTCTGTCGGATTACAGTAGCCGTCAAAGACAAATTCCTGACAATCACATAATTCTGAAGGTATACGCCCTTCTTTCTCGCGTAATTCTATTACCCAACTGTCGGGGAACTCCTGCGCCCCGTAAATGTCAAAATTTGCCAAAATATATTCCGGCACAAGCATACGGCTCATTGTCAAATTTAATGACTCTGAACTCGGCTTCTCTAATCGTTTGCGTCCCATTTTTTTTATCAGTGATATTGA
>JAITNR010000121.1 GCA_031290375.1 Prevotellaceae bacterium
TTATTGTCTGCCTCAGCGGAATAAAGTTTCTTTTGATAACCGGCAATAATTTGCTGTGGGGATGTAACCGACAGTATTTCGCCATATTGAATCAATGCAATGCGGTCGCAAAGCGTGGCGTCATCCATATATGGCGTTGAAACGATGATGCTGATGCCTTGCTGTTTCAAACGTCGGAGCATTTCCCAGAACTCCTTTCGCGAAACAGGGTCAACGCCTGTTGTCGGCTCATCGAGAAAGAGTACCGTTGGCTTGTGAATAAGTGCACAACTCAAGGCTAATTTTTGCTTCATCCCCCCCGACAATTTACCTGCTCTGCGGTTTTTAAACGGCTCTATTTGCTTGTAAATATCTTCAATCAGATAGTAGTTTGCTTCCACAGTAGTGTTGAAAACGGTAGCGAAAAACTCCAGATTTTCTTGCACCGTCAAATCCTGATAAAGCGAGAAGCGTCCGGGCATGTATCCGATGTGGTTGCGGATTTCTTTGTAATGTTTCACTACGTCCAAACCATCAACCGTCGCCGTTCCGGAATCAGCTAAAATCAATGTGGTAAGAATGCGGAACAGGGTAGTTTTTCCCGCTCCGTCGGGACCGATAAGCCCGAATATCTCGCCCTCATCAACCTCAATATTAATATCGTTTAAAGCCCTGACTTTGTTGTAGGACTTATTGATGGAGTGACATGTCAGAATTGTTTTTAATTTTGTCGATTGAATATGCTTCATTATTGTTTATTTTATTCATCTATTGTCATCAAAAAAATTCATTAATACTTCTGCAACAGCATAAGGATTTTCACCATTATCCGCTGCATTATGGACACATTTTGGGAGTTCTACCCGTTTTGCATTTGGCAGAACCTTCAATAATTGTTTTGTTGCGTTTTTTAAGTATGTCTGACTTTTTTCACCTTCCAAAAGCAAGGTTGTCTCGTTGGTTAAATCTTTATATTTTACCAATAGTTCCTTTGATTCAATCGCTATTCGATAATCATTTCTGAATATCTGAATCAATTCTTGTAATGATATATCATCCGGAGCTGGTTTATTATTTTTAATTCCAAAATTAAGTAATGGTCTGACTATTATTTCAGGCAATTTTGTCATCCATGAAGATTCACCAAGTCCTTTCATAATACATAACAACGCTTTCCCGTAATTTTTTTCCCTGACGGATTTCTCATAGTTTTGATACCATTTTGCCGTTAATGTCCAATTACTAAAAACAGGCGGGTCCATCAATGCTATTTTCCTTAATCCACTCGTTTGTAAAGCAGCTTGCATAGTAACAACCGCACCAACGCTTAATCCAAAAATGTTTTCCGTGTTTGTTTTTTCAATCAGCGCCTGAATATCTTCACCTTCCTTAATAAGACTATGGTTCTTATTATCAGAACTTAATCCTCTTCCTCTTCTATCAGGCAGGTAAACGGTAAAACAGGATGAAAGGTACTTGGCAAGTTCCATAAAATTTTGAGACCCCATTAAACCACCATGTACCAATATAATACCATTACCTTTGCCTAATATTCTATATCCAATTTTTGTTCCGTCTTTTGAGGTAACAAAATCTGTTGTATATTCTATGTTCGGACGAGGTTCTGCTTTGTTTGCACTATCCTTGCCCATTCTACCGGTATTTATTTCTGCTTTCATCTTTTTAATCTTCTAATTTTTATGTCCCTTTCGGGGATGGTTATAATACAATTTTACCATCAATTGAATGAAAGAAAAACATAGGCACGCATATGTACTATTTTCCAATTACCATTCTTGTCTTTTGAAAATACAGCAGTAAACTGTGATTTCCATGGCTCATAATTTTTCATTGTTACTTCTGCAATCCCATCTGCCACGGCAACTGATGGTGATACAGAATAAGCATTCGTAATTATTAATTTATGAGTTGTTCCTTTCATTGTAGTTGAAAATTCTATTGCCATATTTGTTTCAATTTCTTTATTTCCTTCGGTTATCTCACCCATTGGACTTACATTAATTGCATCTACTGACCATAGATTTGCAAATGCAGTAGCATTACCGTTATTCCATGCAGTATCTAATTGAGAAGTTATCGCTTCCAATTCCTGTTTAATAACCATCTGTGATTTCACTGCGTTATTTGCTTCTGTTTTCATCATTTTTCTTTTTTGTGTCTCTTTTAGCAGACGAGTTATATTTGTTTATCAGGCACAAAAATACATAAAATATTGACTTTTCGGCTTATATGGACAAAAATCAGGCTGCAAAAAAGGCATTGTTAATAAGATATAGATATTGATTGTTTTTTCGTTTTTATTACTTTTAAATCGTTTGACTTTCAAGTATGTGAAAAATGAAAAATGCAACAAAATAAGTATGAAAACCATACTTCATTATCAATGCTGCAGAATCTTGGCAAAATGGGTAAAGTTTTTATTCAAAGCCGGTTAATAATTTTTTCTGAAAATCCCGTGAAAAAATTGTACTTTTACGGCTTGAAATTATAACATATGGGAAAAATTATTGCCATAGCCAACCAGAAGGGAGGTGTGGGAAAAACCACCACAGCCGTTAATCTCGCTGCGGCAATCGGAGTGCTGGAAAAGAAAGTCCTGCTGATAGATGCCGACCCGCAAGCCAATGCCAGTTCGGGCTTGGGTGTTGATTCGGACACCGCAGAAAAAGGGACTTATGAAGTGCTGGAACACAGCGCACAAGCCAAAGATACCATTGTGGAGACCACTTCGCCCAACGTTTGGCTCATTCCGTCGCACATTGATTTAGTCGCAGCAGAAATAGAATTGGTGGACAAGGACGACCGCGAATATATGCTTCGCGAGGCGCTCGCAAACATCAAGGACGATTACGACTTCATCATTATCGACTGCGCTCCGTCTCTGGGATTGATTACTTTAAATGCTTTAACCGCCGCTGATTCCGTCATCATTCCGATTCAGTGCGAATATTTCGCTTTGGAAGGTTTAGGCAAGCTACTGAATACCATCAAAAGCGTGCAGAAGTTGCATAACCCCGATTTAAACATTGAGGGACTGCTGCTTACCATGTTTGACCCTCGATTGCGGTTGTCCAACCAAGTGGTAGAAGAAGTAAAAACTCATTTCCCTGACATGGTTTTCAACACTTTGATTCAACGAAATGTACGTCTGAGCGAAGCTCCAAGTTTTGGCGAATCCATTTTGAAATATGATGTCGAAAGCAAAGGAGCAATAAATTACATTTTATTGGCAGAAGAAGTATTGAAAAAGAATAACATAGAAGTGAAATGATGGCAGCAGAAAAAAAACGGGCAATGGGCAGAGGCTTATCTGCAATTTTGAGCGAAAGCACTAAAAATATAACCTCAGCAAAAGACGAAGGCGCAAAGGAAGTAGTCGGGAATATTTTGGAAATTTCCATTGACGACATCTTTACCAACCCTAACCAGCCAAGAACAAATTTCGACCCGCAAGCATTGGAAGAATTAGCACAGTCTATCAAGCAGTTAGGATTGATACAGCCGATTACTGTGCGCAAAAACGGCGACAAATACGACCTGATTTCGGGAGAGAGAAGGTATCGAGCATCCAAGATTGCAGGGCTGAAAACACTGCCTGCGTTCATCCGCTTGGCAAACGACCAAGAACTGCTGGAAATGGCTCTGGTAGAGAATATTCAGCGCAAAGACCTCGACCCGATTGAAATCGCACTTTCTTTTGAAAAATTGATTGAAGAAATCCAAATCACGCAGGAAAATTTGAGCAGCAGAGTAGGAAAAGACAGAACGACCATTACTAACTATCTGAGGCTATTAAAATTAACTCCGATAATCCAAACAGGAATTCGAGACAACATCATTTCGATGGGACACGGTCGCGCCTTAATTTCTTTGGATAACTTTGAGCAGCAAATGTTTGTATATGAGAAGATTGTAAGAGAACATTTCTCCGTTCGGCAAACCGAAAATTTTATCAGAACCTTTAAAAATCCGAAAGCAAAAAAGAAAAAGCCTGTAAAAGAGCTTCCTAACTATTTGAAAAGAGGTTTGAAAAGTTTTGAAGAATATTTTGGAACGGAAGTTGAAATTAAAACCGGAAACAAAGGAAAAGGAAAAATCATCTTGAATTTCAATTCTCAGGAAGAATTTGAAAAAATACAGAAATTATTGGAATGAAAAAAAAGTTAGCTGTTGTTTTTTTGCTGATTTTCAGCGTTTTATCTTTTTCTCAGGAAAAAAAAACCGACACACTGACGGTCGGAGATAACAGCCTGACCATTAGCAATTTAACAATAGATTCGACAAGCTACATGTTGCGAAGCCCTCTCAAAGCTTCGCTGTATTCTGCTGTTATTCCCGGTTTGGGACAGATTTATAACAAAAAATACATCAAAGCGCCGATTGCCTTGGGGCTTATCGGGACGGGCATCGGCTTTGTTTCTTATTATAACAAGCGTTACAGCCGCTATCACAGCGCCTATTTGGCAGAATTGAGCGGACAATCGCATGAATTTTCCGAAGCTCTTCAAAATGTTCCTTCCGACCAGAGGTTGAGGATGTTAGCCAATGGGCAGGATTCTCAACAAAGAAACCGCAACTATGCGATTGTCTTAACGGCATTGGCTTATTTTCTCAACATTGTAGATGCCACTGTTGATGCGCATTTGTCCATTTTTGAAAAAGACAAGGATTTAGCATTGAAACCTGTGATTATCAATGACTTTGATTCGTCTGTTTATAATCAGAAATTGGGGATTGCCTTTCAGTGGACGTTTTGATTGATGATCTCGTAATTTATTTTCAAAGCGGTAAAACTACTTTCCAAAGCATTAGGGATATAGGATTTTCAGATATTTAGACGTGGAACGTCAATAAATTCGCATTTACTAATTGAACTCAGGGCGGTCAAAATTCATTTTTCCTGCAAAATTTATTGTCAATAATTGCATTTTATTGTGTACTTTTGTATCCTATTCCGGATTTTTATATTTTCATTGATAACTACTTGAAATTCAACTATAAAGACAAACCTTCAAGGTCTTTTCCACAATAAACAACCCTATTTTTCCGTTAAGCATTCAATTGATTATGACAAATAAAAGCTGTTTTTTATCATGTAATAAAAAAAAATGATTAGATTTGTCAAAATTTGTAAAAATTAATTACCATGAAAGGAACTCTGATTTTTCTTTTTTGCTTGATGTACGTGGTTATCTTTGCCCAGCAAAGCATCCCTTTCGACCAGCAATATCTGATATCTGAAGACAAAGTATTGATGAATCCTTCTTATACGGGTTCAACCGACGACATTGTAATCAAAGGGACTTATCACAAACAATGGGATAAATTAGA
>JAITNR010000125.1 GCA_031290375.1 Prevotellaceae bacterium
CTTGTATAGTTGATATTTTTTATTACCTTTGTAGCCAAAAGAGGAATAATATGGAAAATATCAACGATTATTTTTGTCCGAATGAAAATTGTAAATGTTATGGTTTGCGTGGACAGGGGAATTTGGTAAAAGCAGGTACTTATACATCGAAAAAAATTGAAAAACAGATGTTTAAATGTAATATTTGCCAAACTCGCTTTTCGGAGACACGCAATACAGTATTTTTTGGCAGCCACTATACTGACGAGCAAATACACAATATAATATGTTGTGTTTCAGAAGGTAATGACATTAGAGCCACAGCGAGAATACTAGGCTTAAACAAAGACCGTGTCAATAATGTGATATTAAAAGCAGGTAATTATGCAGAAACGGTAATGAGCAATTTGCTGAAAAATTTGTATTTAAATGAATGTCAAATGGACGAATTATGGTCATTTATCAAAAAAAAAAACTTTAGACGCAGAGGAACTTAAACGAAGGTACGGCACAAGTTGGATTTGGACTGCTCTTGACCCTAACAGTCGCTTGATTATCTGCGCTTTAATCGGTGACAGAAAGTTAGAAGATTGCAGAAAATATATGCAAAAACTATTAAGTCGTATTGACAACAAACCTTTGTTTACAAGCGATGAACTTGTTCATTATGAGACGATTTTGCGTGAAAACTTTTCAACGAAAGAAGCATCCAAACCGACAGGCAAACGCGGTCGTCAGAAAAAAGGTAAAATGATTCTTGATGAACAACTTGATTATGCAGTGGTTCACAAAACCAGAGAAAACGGCAGGATTGTTAAAGTAGAAAAAAGAATCGTGTTTGGTGACGAAGAAAGAATCAAACAAAAACTTTTGCAAACTTTACAAAAAGTTGGGAATAAAATAGTACAGCCAGAAAAACAGACAAATGATTGGTTTTCAAGTTAATAATCAGTAAAATTAAATGGCTCCGTAACGTTTTGTGTGGGTAATTAAATTTAATTTTTATATTATTACGTGATTACGTGTCTACAGAGGTAGATAAAAAAAATGACACAAACAAATGTTTATGCCGCTTTTTTTTTACATGTTACGTATTTTGGGGCAGAGTTAGGGATTGATAAAGAACAATTAGAAGAATATGAAAGGTAAATTATTTTCTAATGAATAGAGAACGCATTCATTATTCATTTTCTTTGCGTCATTGCGAGGAACGAAGCAAGCCAGAAATTGAAAATATCATAAGTTATTTGTTTCTCATTCCTAAGCGTATAATTCAGCTTTCACAAAGAGAGTAGGGGAGTGCCGGTAAGTGCCTACTCAATTGATTTGGTCATTTGCCTGTGAGACTTGCCAAGTTTCTGAAACAAAAAACTTGGCACCTCAAAAAAAACTTTAGCCTATTTTTTTACATTTTGTTGCAAATTATTACTACCTTTGCTAAAAAATTATTTTTTTATTAACTTTAAAAATATTAAGAAAATGAAGAAAATCCTGATTTTCAGTTTGGTTATTACGCTTTTTGCCTCTTGCTCTAAGGAATATACACATTTGAAAGTCATTGACTTGCAGGCAGATGTGTACAGTTGGCAATATAGCAATGATATTGACAACAATTTTTACTTTGTTGGGTTTAATGTGCCTGAAATCACCGATTTAGTCTATAATTCGGGCATTGTATCCATGTCCATTGAGTATTGGGCTACCGACGGTTCAAATTTCCAGACGTCATTGCCGAATGTTCGTCATTTTGAAGCTTGGGAAAATGGCAATCTATTTCTCTGGACAAGAACAATTGATTTTGAATACTACAGGGGAGGGGTTTCTGTTTTCGTTACGAACTCGGATTTCGTGGACGAACGCCCGGGTAATATGCGTTTTCTTCTAAAATTGATTTGGTGAAATTGACAAATAGGCATTTGATAAGCAGTTAGCTATAATGTCGTATAACGTTTAGTAACCAGGAACATTCATAACATATAATTGAAGCCGATATTTAACATGAAAAAGATTGACAGTTACCTTTTTAAAAACTTTATCGGACTGTTGGCAATCACGTTTTTTATCGTCCTTTTCATTGTGGTGATGCAGTTTGTGTGGTTGCACGTAGATGATTTGGTCGGTAAGGGGGTGCCTTTGGCTATTCTGGGCAGATTCTTTTTTTATGCTTCGCTTGTATCCATACCCATAGCCTTGCCATTAGCCATTCTGCTGGCTGCCCTTATGACATTCGGCAATCTTGGAGAAAGACTTGAACTGCTTGCAATGAAAACGGCAGGCATTTCGTTATTCAGAATAATGCGCTCTTTGCTGATTTTAATATCGTTTATTGTAATAGGAGCGTTTTTTTTCTCAAATAATGTAATTCCGCTTGCACAAAAAAAAATGTGGACGCTGGTGTTTTCTTTCAGGGAGAAATCGCCTGAATTGGAAGTCCCTACAGGTGAATTTTATTCAGGTGTTAAGGGCAGGAACATTTACGTAAGAAGCAAGGATGCCAAAAAGAAAGCTCTATTAGATGTGATGATTTACGATTTTTCACAAGGCTTTGATAATGCGAATGTTACCACTGCCGATACTGTCAGAATAACTTCTACTGAAGACAAAAAATATCTTGTAATTTCGATGATTAACGGCGAATGTTTTGAAAATCTGAAAAAACAGGCAAAGAAAGAGGACAACATTCCCTATCGGCGGGAAGTGTTTGATACAAAGCAAATTTTGATTGAATTTGACGCAAATTTCAAAGAATATGACGAGTCTTTGATGGCAAATCAACATGTCAGTAAAAACATTCAAAAACTTACGCACGACATTGATTCTGTGAGTGTCTTGCGAGATTCGCTGAAAAAAACTTACGCAGATAATCTCTGGCAAAACAAATTGTTCGACAAACAGCATATTGGCAACATTGACCTGTTGGCAAACGAATTGGATACTAAGGAAAATAATAAATCTGCAAAAAACTCTTATAATATTGATACCCTGTTTGCTACATCTTCACAACAAACTATGAAACAAATTGCAGATTTTGCGGTATCGAAAATTCAAAACATCTATTCCGATGTTCAGTACAACACTTCAGTAATCAATGAAGCGGACTATTTTTATGCCCGTCACAACGTTGAGTGGCACCTAAAATTCACACTTTCATTTGCTTGCCTGATATTTTTCTTTATCGGAGCGCCACTCGGGGCAATTATCAACAAGGGTGGTCTGGGAATGCCTGCAGTGGTGTCGATAGCCCTGTTTATTGTCTATTACATTATTAATACGACAGGACAAAAAATGGCTCGCGAGCATATTTGGGAGGTGTGGCAAGGAATGTGGTTGAGTTCGGCTGTGCTATTGCCAATAGGCATTTTTCTGACATACAAAGCTGCAACCGACTCTGTCCTCTTTAATTCGGAAACTTACAAAAAAATTATCAGTATTGCAACAGGATTTTTTAAAAAAATAACTAAATAAGTTACAATTTTTATACGATCTAAATTTATTGAGAATTACAAAAAATATAAAATATGGAAACAATAAAAACTATCTATTCAGGAAATTTGCATACTCAGGCAACTCATTTGCAATCAGGCATTACAATAGAAACCGATGCGCCTGAGGACAACAACGGACGAGGTGAGGCTTTTTCACCTACCGATTTGTTTGCCGCCGCGTTTGGTTGCTGTATGCTGACTGTTATGGGCATTGCTGCACGCACTCACGACTTCGATATAGTAGGGGCTACGGCGGAAACAACCAAAATTATGGGCACAAATCCGCGAAGGGTAGCCGAGATTATTATCGAAATAACTTTCCCGCACAACAATTATTCTGCAAAAGAACGTAGAATACTCGAACTCAGTGCCAAAGAGTGCCCTGTAGCACAAAGCCTGCACCCTGACACAAAACAGACGGTTAAATTTAAGTTTTTGGAAATAATATGAAAATAGGCGACAGAGTGCGGTATTTGAATGCCGTTGGAGGTGGAGTAATAACAAAATTTCAGGATAAAAACGTGGTGGTAGTACTCGAAGATGATGGCTTTGAAACACCTGTTTTGACACGTGAACTTGTTGTGATTCAAGAAACTAACCAACTTAATTTTCCAGTATCGGAAACCAATCAATCATTTTTGCAAAACAACAATAATGAGCAAAGTAGTGTTGTCAAACAAAAAAAATACGAGTTTGATGATGCTCAGGAAACGCCACAAGGAGAAAAATTGAACCTCTATCTCGCATTTGTAGCTCTCAATATCAAGCAGTTGCAGACTTCCGAAATGGAACTGTATGTGATAAACGACAGCAATTATTACATTGATTTTCAATTAATAAAGGGTAAAAATCACACACAATCCGTTTTTTCGGACACTATTGAGCCTCAAACAAAACTTTTTGTTGAAAAAATAACAAAAGAGCAGGTTAATGATTGTGAATTTATTGTTTGTCAAGGGTTTGCCTTCAAAAATAACAAAACTTTTGACCTAAAACCCACAATAGATATTTCGCTGAAAATCAATACTGTGGATTTTTACAAACTGCATAGTTTTGTAGGAAATGACTATTTTGACGACAACGCAATGATTGTCTGTGTGTTGGCAAACGATTTTCCGCCTGTCTCAAACCTGATTGACCCGGAGGCTCTAAAAGAAGCAATGGAACAAAAGAGGTTTCAACCCACAAAAAAGCAGTTTGCCCCACCCAAAAAGGTAGAAATTCTTGAGATTGACCTGCATATAAACGAACTGATTGATATTACTAACGGCTTGAATAACAGCGATATGTTGCAAATTCAGTTGGACAAGTTCAATGCTGTAATGAAGGAAAATATAAAACACAAAGGACAAAAAATTATCTTTATTCACGGCAAGGGTGAAGGGGTACTGCGTAAAGAGATTGAAAATCAACTGAAAAAGTTCTACAAAGGTTGCACCTTTCAAGATGCCTCATTTCAACAATACGGATTTGGGGCAACACAGGTGCTAATAGGATAATGTTGCATTTACTGTATACAATTAAAATGTGTAAATTTGCATAAAATTGTTTAGCAATGAAAAATAAATAGGATATAAATGTCTCCGGCTTGCGTTGTTTCTTGCAATGATGTGAAGTTCAAGTGCAGTGCGCCATTGCGAAGAACGATGCAAGCCATAAATTAAAAACATTACAAGTTATTTATTTTTTGTGTATTAACGGCTAATATCTATTCTTCAAATGAAAATTTCAATCATTCAAAACAAAATCAAATGGGGGTTTAAACAGGACAACTTGGACTCTTTCGGCAATTTGGTACAATCGTATTACGGCAAAACCGATTTGGTGGTGTTGCCTGAAATGTTTTCTACAGGTTTTGCTGTAAATTCTCCAGAACTGTCAGAAACTATTGATGGAGAGACTTTTAACTGCGTAAAGAAATGGGCAAATGAAGGCAATTTTGCTGTTGTGGGTAGCATTATGGCAAAGCAGGGCGAGGTATATTTCAATCGCAGTTTTTTTTGCAAACCCGACGGGCAAATCTTTTACGCAGATAAGCGGCATCTTTTTGTCGGCGATGAAAAGCGTTATTTTTCAGGTGGAGACAAAATTTTAAATATTGAGTATAAAGATTTAAAATTCAGAGTATTAGTTTGTTATGATTTGCGTTTCCCTGTTTGGAGCAGATACACAAAGCAAAATCCTTACGATGTGCTGATTTACTGCGCCAACTGGCCTAAAGACAGAATTGATGCCTGGGACACTCTGCTTACGGCTCGTGCAATGGAAAATCAGGCATACGTATGTGCCTCGAATGCAGTAGGGATTGACGGATACAAAGTTCATCACAATGGGCATTCGTGCCTGATTGAACCTCGCGGCAAACGCATTTTGGAGTTTGAAGAAAACGGGACAGGGATTAAAACTGCCGAAATAGATGCCGACTATCAAAAGAAAATTCGCACAAAATTTCCTTTTTTGGAGGATGCGGACGGCTTTGATTTGAGATAACTATTCTAACACTGTGATTCTCTGTCCGTTTTCGAGGTGATGAACACCTGCGCTAACAACAGTCTCATTGCCATTCAAGCCTGACAGAACCGTGATATTGCCCTCTTTGTCGAGGTTGCCTGTAACAATCAGCCGTTTTTCCACCGTCAAAGCAACTGTATCAACCAACCAAACAAAGTTTTTTCCATCTTCATTAAAAACGGCAGGCAGTGCCACTGCAAGTTCCTGTTTTTCAGCAGGATTGCAGACAGTCAGTTTTATTTCCAGTGTCATACCGGGTGCAAGACTTTTGACATACTTCGAGTCAATTTCAAGTTTGAGCCTGTAAAGTTGATTGTTGTTTGCTTTTGGCAATATAAAACTGAGTTTCAACGGAATAGAGTCTTTCAAATACGGAGAATAGCCGAGAAACGATTTAAAATTGTTGCGCTTGACAAACATGGAGGATGAAATATTGCTTTCGACTGACAAAGTGCTCGTATTTACAATAGTTATCACGCCCACACCAGGAATTGTGGTTTGATAAAGTCCTGCATCAATTGACTGTACAGTCCCGTCAATAGGCGAATAGAGCTTTGTTTCGGATAATTGATTTTTGGCTGTTTCGTATAATGAGGCAATCGATTGTCTGCCCGAAATAGCCTTTTCATATTCGTTTTTTGCCACACTGCCTCTTTTAAAAAGTTCCTCTACTCTTTGAACTTCGGCATTCACCTGATTGTATTTGCTTTGGGCAGCGATAAAAGCTGCCTGATAGTCGGTAGAGCTGATTTCGGCAATGAGTTGTCCTTTTCTAACTTGCTCACCTTCTTTGACATACACCTTTGAGAGTAAGCCCGGCACGGAGAAAGACGGGTTAGCCTCAACGCCCGACACCACCGAGCCAGAAAGCACTTCAACGGACACGTCTGCAGAAACAACTACCTTGTCTGTCTTAACAGGACGAGAAACGGTTTCACTTTTCGTACCTGAATGGCAAGCGTATAGAACAACAATTATCAGAGGATATAATACCTTTTTCATTTTTCGATTAATCGAATTTGTGGTCCATTATTTTTTAGTAAAAAACACGATTGCAAAGGTAGTAAAATTTTTGAACTAATCATCAAGTGATGTCTGGCTGCTAAAACTTATTTTGAAATACTGTAAAAAAAAATAGTACTAAAGCCAAGAGTTTGTCAGTGAATAATGAATAGGGAACAATGAATAATATGATAAGATTGCTCTTTTCACAATTTACATACCCAAACATATCAATTCTGAAAATTCTAAAATTACAAAAAAATTAAAATCTTACGAATTATTCAAAAAAATGTTGTAACTTTGATACCCAAAGTTTTAAACCTGAAACCTATTATGTCTTGGAAAAATATTTTAATAACATTGGCAATATTAATCGCATTAGCAGGGCTTTGTTTCACTATGTTTGCCAATACCGACTCCGACAAGAGAGTATGTAAAGAATTGATTATAAGTATAAAACCATCTGACCGCAGTTTTATCGCAGAAAAAGAAATTATCAATTGTCTGAATACCAATAATTTAAACCCTAAAAACAAATTGAACAAAGAGGTTAAGTTGAACAAAATCAGAGAGAAACTTGAGCAATTGGCAGTGGTGAAAACAGCAAAGTGCTATTTTGCCAAGAACGGCAATCTTAAAATCGAAATTATTCAGCGACAGCCTTTTTACAAAATTATTAGCAACTCATCTTATTGTGTTGATACAGAGAGAAATATCATTATTACGTCGTCCGTTTTGCCTGTCTATATCCCGATAGTTTCCGGTACTTTAACCAAATCCTTTGCAACAACCGAACTATTTGATTTTGTGAAATTTGTAGAAAAAGATGACTTTCTTTCAAAATTGGTAGCACAGATTTATGTTACTACAAGGCAAGAGATTGAACTTGTGCCAACCATTGGTAATCAGATAATTAAAATTGGAAAAATAAAAAAAATTGACGGCAAATATGATTTTGAGGCTAAACTGAGCAGACTCAAGACATTTTACACAAAAAGAGTACTCAACAAAATGGGCTGGGACACTTACTCCACTATTGATTTGCGCTTCGATAAACAGGTGGTTTGCAAACGAGCCGACTGACAAACAAGTTTATAGGCGTTTTTGTATTTACGTGGTGAAAATTGACCAGTATGAAAACAAAACAGATAATTATTAATCTCATTCCCAAATAATTATAAAAAAAGTCAAAATACAAAAATTAAAATAATCAAAATCAGACAAAACAAACTCAGCAGATTACGAGCTAATAACCAGCGAATCATAAACCAGTCAATTTTGTGTTCTTGATAACCCTTCCAATTACCAATGGGACCATACCACCAGCGCGGAGAAAATTGTCTTTCGGGATTTTTTACAAATTGCCTCATTAAATAAAACAGTGATACCGCCATTGGCAGAGTGAGCAATGTAAACAGGTAATATATTGATAAATAGCCTGTTAGTATGCCTGCAATAACCGAACCGTAAGAGATAAGTAACAGCAAAAACAGGGCTGAGAGCATTGCCTTTTTGCTACCAAGCAGTACGGCAAAAGTCATTTTGCCCACTTCCTTATCGGGTTCACAGTCCATTATGGAATGCACGTATATGATGTTGGCAACCAACAACCCGACAGGTATGGAAACGAACAGCACCGACCAATCCAACTGCCCGCAAGTCGCAAAATAGACCCCCGCCATTAACAGAGGACCAAACTTAAACCCTATGACCAACTCCCCAAGCCCGCGATAAGACAATTTAAGCGGAGAAGCCGAATAGGAAATACCCAACACAGTTGCAACCAATGCAATATACAATATGGTTAATCCTCTGAAATATAGAATGATAGCACCTGTTATCACCGCAATGCCGCCAATCACAAAACAAGCCGCAAGAAGCTGATTGAGCGTAGCCTGCCCCGAAAGCAGATACGGGCACTTGTGCATCCTTGCACGAAAACCCTTGTGTGCAAGTCGCTGACGAAAATCCGTTTTTTTTACCTTATAATCAAAGTAGTCGTCAAAGAGGTTGAAACTCAAATGCGCACACGCTACGCCCACAACTGCTAAAATGCCAAACCACCACACAAAGCCCGCCGATTTCCAAGCCAAGCACACCGCCAACACTGACGGCATCACGCTTTGCGGCAACGAATGAGGACGAGCATTCCAATACCAAAATTTTATTAACTTCATTATCAACAAATTAGATTAATGTTAATTTCCCATTTACAAATATTTTTTCAAATTTGGCGCAGACTTGCCAAGCCTCAAACGGCGTACTTTTGCCTTTTGAGAGAAATTTTGACGACTCAATTTTCCATTCTTTTTCCAAATCAATTACGGTTAAATCAGCTGGTTGTCCTGTTTGTAAGCCACCTTCAAGCCTGAAAATTTCTCTTGGTTTTATGCTGAAAAGTTCGATTAGTCGCTCAAAAGTGATTATATTTTTCTTAACCAAATATGTATAAATCAATGGAAAAGCTGTCTCCAAGCCCACTATTCCAAAGGCACTGCCAAACAATCCTTTCGACTTTTCCTGCTCACTGTGTGGGGCATGGTCGGTGGCGATAACGTCTATTGTGCCATCCTTAATACCCTGAATTAGAGCCTCTTTATCCGCTTTGGAACGCAATGGCGGGTTCATTTTGAAACGTCCGTCCTCTTGCAAATCCTCATCACAGAGCAACAGATAGTGAGGTGCCGTTTCGCACGTAACCTGCACGCCATCGACTTTTGCTTTGCGAATAACCTCAACACTCTCTTTGGTAGAGACGTGGCAGACGTGGTATCTGCAAGCCGTTTGCTTTGCCAGAAGAACATCACGTTCAACCTGCTGCCATTCGCTTTCGGAGCAGATTCCCTTGTGATGATGTGTCTTACAGTAGTGTCCATCGTGGATATAGCCTCCCTTTACCAGCCCATCTACTTCGCAATGGGCAACAATAATTTGGTCATACTTTGCTGCCTGAGTCATTGCTTGACGCATAAGTTCTTCGTTTTGAACGCCTCTGCCGTCATCGGAAAAAGCCACCTGTGGCGAAAGTTTTTCAAAATCGACTAACTCTCCGCTACCCTTTTGCCCCTGTGTTATGGTTGCCAAAGGATAAACTTTGATTTTTGCCGTATTTTTTATTATTTCTTTCTGAATATCAATATTTTTCAAAGTATCAGGTGCAGGGTTCAGGTTCGGCATGGTGCAAACAGCCGTATATCCACCTGCTGCTGCTGCCATTGAGCCTGTTTGGATAGTTTCCTTGTATGAAAAACCGGGTTCACGGAAATGAACGTGAACATCTACAAAACCTGCGAGCAGAATTTTTTCGGACAAGTCAAAAACATGCTCGTTTTCAAGCGGTTGCAGGTTGCCTATTTCTGAAATTTTTCCGTCAGAAATTCTTAAATCAGCTCTAAAAAAGCCTTTGCCCTGATTTAATGTTCCATTTTTTAAAAGACGGGTATTCATTTTAGATTATTTAAATTTGTTCAGCAAATTCGCCGTAATTAAAATTCTGGTTACATACTTTTCCAAATTCCGATATATTCCAACGTATTACTGTGATTTTTGCCATTTTACAAAAGCGGATAATGTTTTAAATCCGTATCTTCGTGTGTTAGGTTTATTTTTATTCGTCTGCTATTTTTTTTTAGCAAAGTTACGAATTTTATTTTAAATTTGCAGAAAAAGATAAATAGTGTAACTTTGCAGTTTTATCAAAGTTAATAAATTGAAAATCACAATTCATAAATAGAAACGATGGAGTATTTTAATCTCACAAAAGAGGAAGAAACGCGGTTGGTATTAGATGCCTTTGACGATTTGCAAAAGGCATATTCGGAGTCAAATCACAAACAAAAATATGAGTTGGTAGCACGGGCTTTTGACTTTGCCAACAAGGCGCACGAAGGACTAAAACGCCTTTCGGGCGAGCCTTACATAATGCACCCGTTGGCTGTTGCCAAAATTTGCGTAACGGAAATGGGGCTTGGTTCAACCTCAATCTGCTCCGCGCTCCTGCACGATGTAGTAGAAGACACGGACTACACGGTAGAGGATATAAAGTCGCGTTTTGGCGAAAACATTGCCAATATTGTAGATGGACTAACCAAAATTTCAGGCGGCATTTTTGCCAATTCTACTTCACAACAGGCGGAAAATTTTCAAAGACTGATACTTACCATCCCCTCTGATATTCGGGTAATCATGGTGAAAATGGCTGACAGACTGCATAATATGCGCACATTGTCGTCAATGCCCTTAGTTAAACAGCAGAAAATTACAGGAGAAACACTTTATATTTATGCCCCTCTGGCTGAACGGTTAGGTTTCTTTAATATAAAAACGGAATTGGAAAATCTTTGCTTAAGATTTCAGCAACCTGTTGTATATGAGGAACTTGAAAATAAGATTGCTGAACTTACACCGAAACTTGTGTCGCAATACGAAATTTTTATTGCTCCAATAAAGGAGCGTTTGGACGCAAGAAAAATAAAGTACAAAATTCTTAAAAGAATAAAATCTCCGTATTCCGTGTATAAAAAACAGATCACCAAAGGTCTGAAATTTGATGAAATTTATGATTTGCTTGCCGTAAGAATAGTTGTTGATACTCAAAAGGGGACAGATGAGGCAGATGCCTGCTGGAGTGTGTTTGGCATAGTAACTTCGCTGTATCAAGAAAACCAGAACAGGACACGAAATTGGCTTACAAAACACAAAGCAAACGGCTATCAGGCTTTGCATCTGACTGTGATGCACCGGGGCGAAAAAGGAGAAAAGGGGCATTGGATTGAAGTGCAAATTCGTACCAAACAGATGGATGACATTGCCGAACGAGGCTTGGCTGCCCATTGGAAATACAAAAACGGTATCGAAGAACAGTCGGAGTTTGACGACTGGTTTCAATCGGTTAAAGAATTGTTGTCGATACAAAATGTTGATACTGTTGAATTTGTTGATAGATTCAAAATGAATCTTAACACAAAGGAAATTTTTGTTTTTACACCAAGAGGAGAGATAAAAAGGCTGCTTGCACATTCCACAGTGCTTGATTTTGCTTTTGCCCTGCACACCGATTTGGGAATGCATTGTATTGGTGGCAAAGTTGACCATAAGCTTGCATCGATTACCGAAGAGCTGAAAAGCGGTAATCAGGTTGAGATTTTGACCTCAAAAACCCAGCAACCTGAGGCTTTTTGGCTTGATTTTGTGAAAACGCAAAAGGCAATGGACAAAATACGCCAGTCCTTGCGTCCCGAAATAAGCGATTTGCTGAGACAGGGACAAACAATTCTATATCAACATCTTAGTAAGTTAAACATTAAAACTTTGGATGAAAATATAAACTTCGTTATAGACTTTTTCGGTTACCAAAAGCATAACAAGTTTTTGATGGATCTGGCACGTGGAAAAGTTGATATTAATAAAGTTACCGCCAAAACATTCCAAAAAAAATCGCAAGGTATTTTTTCGAGGATAAAAAACGTTTTCAAATCGAATGAAGAAGATGGCAACACATTGAGTGTTAATAAGAGTAAGGTTCTCTATTTAACTAAAAAAGATATTATGTCGAATGCTGTTAAGCGTGCTACCTGCTGCAATCCTATTCAGGGAGATGAGGTAATCGGTTATTTGGAGGACAAAAGGCACATTATCATTCACAAAAGCGAATGTCCCGAAGCTCAGCAACTTAGAGCAAATTTTGGCAATAAAATCATTTTAGTTGGTTGGCAAAAAGCAAACACGCTTTCATATTCAACTACACTTTCAATCGAAGGTATTGACAGGCAGGGACTTTTGCGAAATATTGTAAAAGTGATTTCAGAAGACGTGCAAATCAACATCAAAAGCATTAATCTGTTGGCAGAAGACGGTATTTTTAAAGGAATGATGACAATTTTTGTACATAGCAATGACGAAGTTGAGCGAATTTCAGAAAAACTACTGAAAATAAATTCAATAAAAGAAGTGAAAAGGGTAAATATTGTTGAGAATTAATATTTTATGTTGTTTTTTTCAACATGTCTTTTGCCCTGACGAACAAAACCTCAACTCGCTGGTGCTGGCTTGCAGCCCGTGTTGAGTATTGCAAGGCACAGATTGCAGGTCAGCACCAACGAAATTGACTTAACTTCTTTAACGATTATCGCATAAATTTTTTATATGACTGTCCGCATTACGACCTAAAGCAACAAAAGTGTCGTTATTGCGGGTCATGCCCTAAAGCGCACAGGCGCCCGCAATGATGGGTATTTGGAAGTGATTTAGGTATTAGATACGATATTCATTTTTCATTTTTTTTTAGCCTTCGGCGATATTTTACTCGGGATTACAAAAGGATTTTTGCTCCGCTTCGCTAAATCCTTTTGCAATCCTTCATTAATCCATTTTTTCTATTCAACAGACCTGAGGACAAGACGAATACCATAGCCGGCGTTATTGCCGGGGCTCTCAGGAGCAACGTTGGCGCGGTTGGACACGCGACAGTACTGCCCCGAGGTGCCGCTTGTCCACCAGCTGCTGCCGCCGCGCAACGTACGGACAGTGCCTGATGCGGGACCTTTCGGGTCAGTCGCGCCGTCGACAAAACTCGCATTATAAGCAGTGGAACTTCCAGCATTCCAATCCCAACACCATTCATAGTCATTGCCGCTCATGTCGTACAAACCAAGAGCATTGGGACTTTTGCTTTTTACCGGTTTAGTACCGTATATCGCGCTACCACCGCAAGGGGTGGTGGTATTGTTGTTGATCTTGTACCAAGCCACCTCGCAACCGTTGTTGCTGCCGGAAAAATAGAAATCCATTGTATTACGTCCGGAATTGCTCTCGCTCTTCATTCCGCCGCGGGCAGCATATTCCCATTCCGCCTCGGTAGGTAAACGGTAACCGTTGGCAGCCCAATCACATGTTGCAGCATTCCAAGCAGCATTTGAGGTGATCGGTATGTCTTCGTATGCCAGATTTTCCCAGTCGCTAACGGTAGATACGGCATAACAGGGTGTTCTGCCTTCCATTATGCTCAATTTGTTGCAATAGGCAAGAGCAAGGTACCAATTTATTTCTTCCACAGGAAGTGCCGATGTCGCTCTGCCTGTCACATAGATTGCTCTGGTGCCTGCATAGGTGTCGTCTCCTGTTTTGCATTGAAAAGAAGAAGGATTTTTGCGCATAACATACTCAAACTGAGCCTGTGTTACAGGAGTTTCGCTCATCCTAAAACCTGTGATATTTACCGTATGTGCGTAAGGAACTGCCGGACTCGGGAAGAGAATAGCAGTTGGTGTTGCGTCATCTTGCAGTGCCGCACCCATAGTGAATGAACCGCTCTGTACGGGAAGCATTTTCGGTTTCAGAAAAGCAAGCGGGTAATAGTACTTCACCTGGGGTTTGGCTGCGGGAGGAGTTGAAAGCGTAAGCACGTTTGTGCTTTGCTCGTGCGGCACACCGTCGATAATAAACTCGTACATCATCGCATTCGTGTCGAAGGCTGTGAAAACAGTACTGGTCTCCCAATCAGCAGCATTAAAAGCCATATCACACTCAGTGTAACCAGCAGGTGCAATCAGCGGTCCGCCCGGTCCGCACTGCTGTTTCCATACGTCAACAGCCCAGTATTCCAGACAGCGAGTGGTGAGGTTAAAGATGGTAAGCCCGTTGGCAAGATTGTTGCCCGTAAGAGCGAGGGCATCGCGCTGAGCCGTTGTCAGTTGAGGCAGGCGCAAGCCTTTGTTGTTACTAATCAGTTCCAGCACAGAAAAACTCTGCGGGTCGCGGTCAGCACCGATTGTTACTTGCGACATTGCACTTTTCGGCATCGCCGCCATCACTGCGAAAAGCAGTGTGAAAAAAAATAATTTTGTTGGTTTCATTTTGAATAATCCTTTTTAGTTTTTGATAAATGATAAATTATATTTTTTTAAAAATTCTTTTAATTTTTAAGGGCGTTAAGGGCTATAAAGCCATTAACGGAAACTTGTCGGGCGTATGCCCCCTTTTTAATTTTTAATTGAACAGGCACAGCAAAAGCAGCCCGTTTTACTAACAGGCTGTATATCAGACAGATAGACAGAAAAAGCACGTAACTACTTGATAATCAACGACTTGGGGGGGAGGGGGTAACTCGCTCATAATCAATAAGTTACGGGCTTTTTCTGTCCATAACGCTATAATCATTGATATTTGTGAGTAACCTGTCATATTTTTGAGTTATCTATTTTTATCTTATTTTGTATATAAAAATCGGCTGCAAAGGTAGATATAATTTTTGGATTGTGCAAATTATTTTTTACAAAATTTCAGAATTTTCAGAATTGACATATTTGGGGCTGTAAATTTTGAGAATTGTGCAAATTTATTTTTTTGAATTAGGCACTTAAATAAGCCCTGACAATTACATAAATAGTTGTTAACCTTTTGGATAAGAGTTGAGATAAAAATTGCGTACAGCGCATTTTTGCCCGTAGGGCATTCATATCAATAGAAAAATGCTTGCTGCTCTCAACTAAAACCTCGTAGAGGTTTCACATATTCTTTTTGTGAATCCCCATACGGGGATTTGTGGGTGTTGTTTTGTTCCTTTTTCTATTGATATGCAAGTCCTAACGGACTATTCTTATCCAAAAACTCATGTTGATAATAAGAAATTATGTTGTAAAAAACACGCAAAATATTTTGCATAAATCTTTGATAATCAAATGTTTATATAACCGTAATTAAGTGTATAATTTAATAAAAATATTTTGTGCCAAAGTTTTTTTTAATTAGTTGATTTTTATTGAAAATAATAGTGTAAATTTGCAGCCTGAAATATTGTTCAAAGTTCCGAGTTGAACAACCCGAAACCCAAAATCCAAAACTAAAAAACACATAAAAACATTTATGAAAAAAATCATTAGATTATCGCTTGCATTGTTGCTTGGAATTATGGCAACACTGTTTTTGTTTTCCTGCAAAACAAAAGTCATCAACCCTTCTGCCGACTTTGCGCCGTACATTAGCGGCTACACAGGCGGAGTAATTTACAACACTTCTTCGATAATTATCGAACTGACGGACGACAATTCGATTGCCCGAACTGATACCGTTATCGATGAAAAACTGTTCGCTTTTACCCCTTCAATCAAGGGAAGTGCCTATCGGCGCAGCAACAGAACCATTGAATTTGTGCCGGAAGCAGGACAACTCAAAAGTGGAACGCTTTACAATGCCAAATTCAATTTGGGCAAAGTGAAAAAAGATGTGAATAAAAAACTTCGCAGTTTTGAGTTCTCTTTTCGAGTCGAAAAACAGAACTTTATCATAAAAACAGGGACGCTTGATATTTCGTCTTCCAACCCAAATATTGCCTCGCTGTCGGGTGAATTGCGTTTCAGCGACAAAGCAGGCATTGATAATGTGAGGAAAATGATTAAAGCCGAAAATGACGGTTTTCAACAAAAAATATCGGTAAAGGAAACTTCCAATCCTAAAATTTTTGCTTTTTCTATCGACAGCATTCAGCGAAAAAGCTATGAAACCGAATTGCATATCAGCATTGACGGAAAGTCTGTTGATGTGAAAAAAGTTTTTGAAGAAAATATAAAAATTCCGTCAGGAGGCACTTTTGAAGTGCTTGATGCAAGGCTTATCAGCGAACCTGAAAATGGTGTGCAGATAACGCTTTCCAACCCTGTACTTTCCTCGCAAGACCTTACAGGACTTTTTGGTTGGAATATCTCAAACATATCAAATCTTGCTTACGATGCAGTAGAAAACAAGATTTTTTTCTACTTTGAACAGTCGGGGCAAAAAGATATTGAAATTGGAATAAGCAAGGCAATCAAAGATTACAGGGGCAAACATTTGGAAGAAGATTATTATGTCAGACTTATTTCTACGGCAACAAAGCCGCAGGTAAAAATTGAAAATTCGGGCGTGATACTGCCCGATTCCAAAAATCTCACTTTGCCTTTTCGTGCGGTAAATATCCGTGCGGTTGATTTGAAAGTTATTCAGATATTTGAAAAAAATGTGCTTATGTTTATGCAAAACAACACGTTGAGCGGCACGGAAGAGTTACGCCGCGCCGGTCGTTTGGTACATAAACAGACCTTGAATTTGGACACCGACCCTACAAAAGACCTTCATTCGTGGAATAATTTTTCGATAGACCTTGCCAATCTTTTTAAAAAAGAACAGGGGGCAATTTACAGAATACAATTATCTTTCAAAAAAGATTATTCGGTTTATCCTTGCAGCAGCGAGCAGGACGAAACAGCCGTTTCGAACAATCCGCCGCTTACGCGAATCACTTCCGATGAAATTTCAGAACAGGAAAACGAAACTTGGGACAGAACGGAAACCTATTATTATTCCGATGATGATGACGCTTGGGAGTGGGACGAATATGATTGGACGCAAACCGACAATCCTTGCCACCCAAGTTATTATATGTCTTCTTACCGCACATCAGCATCTTGCAATGTGGTGGCTTCAAATCTCGGATTGATTGCCAAAAGCAATTCAAATAAAAAATGGTGGATTGCGGTAAGCGATATTCTGACCACCAAGCCGATAAAAAACGCAAAAGTTACGATTTACAATTTTCAACTTCAGCCGATTGGCTCGCAAACAACCGATGGCGATGGTTTTGCCGAAATAGATGCAACAGGCAAAGGTTTTGTGGCTGTTGCCGAATCTGGAAAAGAGAAAACATATCTGCGGCTTGTTGAGGGCGAAGATAACTCGCTTAGCCGTTTTGATGTTGGCGGCGAGGAAATAAAAAAGGGAATGAAAGGCTTTATCTACGGCGAACGCGGCGTTTGGCGTCCGGGAGATACCATTTCCCTGACATTTATTCTTCAAACGGATAAACAAAATCTTCCGTCAAATCATCCTGTAACGCTGGAAGTATTCAATGCTCGCGGGCAATTTAACCAAAAACAGATAAAAACGCAGGGCATAAACGGATTTTATGCGTTCGCCGTTCCAACCAAAGATACCGACCCCACAGGTTTGTGGCACGCTTATGTCAAAATCGGCGGAGCAACTTTTCACAAAGCGTTGCGGGTGGAAACAATCAAACCCAACAGACTGAAAATCAGTTTTGATGTTCGCGGCACAAGGCTTGATGCTTACAAAAAATCCATTCCTGCAAATCTCTCTGCAACGTGGCTGACAGGTGCTACAGCCCGAAAATTGAAAACAGAAGTAGAAATGTCTTTGTCAAAAAAACAAACTTCATTCAAAGGATATGAAAAATATTCGTTCAACAATCCTGCCTGCGATTTTTCTACCCTGTCGGAACAAAAAGTCTTTTCGGGAACATTGAATGATGAGGGCAATGTGGATTTCAATATGTCGTTGCCCGCCATTTCCACCGCAACGGGAATGTTGAATGCCAACATTGTTTGCCGTGTGTTTGAACAGGGCGGCGATGCAAGTATTTATACGCAAACATTGCCTTTTTCGCCTTATAAATCATACGTTGGAATAGATTTGAAAACGCCGCCGCAGGGAAAATATCTTGAAACGGATATGACGCATACCTTCAATCTGGTAACCCTTGATGCAGACGGAAAGCCTGTGAACAGCGACAATTTGGAATACAGCATTTACAAAATTGACTGGAGTTGGTGGTGGGACAGAAGCGAAGATTCTTTTTCGGGCTACATCAACAGTGCTTCCTACAAACCTGCTGCAAGCGGCACTTTGAGTACGATAAACGGCAAAAGCAAGATTGATTTTCGCATAGATTATCCCGAATGGGGTCGTTATCTTGTTTATGTTAAGGATAAAACGAGCGGACACGCTTGCGGCGGGGTAATTTATTTAGACTGGCCTGAATCGCGCGGAAGGTCAAACAAAACAGAAGCCAACGGAATAAAACTGCTCTCTTTTTATACCGATAAAACGATTTACGAAACAGGCGAATATGTTACCGTAACCATTCCTGCTTCGGCAGAAGGAAATGCTTTGGTATCGCTCGAAAACGGAACGGGCATACTTTCGCGCACTTGGGTAAAAACAGGAAACGGCGACACAAAATACAAATTCAAGGTTACGCCCGAAATGTCGCCCAATTTCTACATTCATATTTCGCTTTTGCAGGCTCACGAGCAAACTGTCAACGATTTGCCGATAAGAATGTACGGCATAATGCCTGTTTTTGTCAATAATAAAAACTCAAAACTTGAGCCTGTTATTGCTATGCCCGATGTGTTGCGACCCGAAACGGAATTTACTGTTTCTGTAAATGAAAAAAACGGCAAGGCAATGACCTACACGCTTGCCATTGTCGATGAAGGATTGCTTGATTTGACAAACTTTAAAACACCTGATGCGTGGAATACTTTTTATGCGCGTGAAGCGTTGGGTATTCGCACATGGGATATGTTTGATTTGGTAATGGGTGCTTCGGCAGGTGCTTACAGTCCGATGTTCAGCGTTGGAGGCGATGCCGATTCCAAGCCTGCAAACACTAAGGCAAACAGATTTCGTCCTGTGGTTAAATATCTCGGACCTTTTGAACTTGGCAAAGGCAAAACCAACAAACACAAAATTACTTTGCCTGTGTATGTCGGTTCGGTGCGTGCAATGATTGTGGCAGGACAGGATGCGGCTTATGGCAAAACCGAAAAAACCGTTCCTGTGCGTACTCCTCTGATGACACTCTCATCTTTGCCGAGAGTTATCAGCACTGACGAAGAAATTTCGTTGCCGATAAATGTTTTTGCTATGGAAAATGATGTTAAACAGGTTACCGTAAAGGTAGAAACATCGGGCTTGCTGAAAGCGGCAGGCAGTAATTCCAAAACAATTAATTTCAAACAGCCGGGAGACGAAACTGTTTATTTTTCATTTAAAACAGGAATAAAAACAGGAATTGAAAAGGTAACGGTTACTGCTTCGGGCAATGGACACAGCACAAAGGAAACCATAGAAATTGATGTAAGAAATCCAAATCCGCCTGTTATTCAAGCCCAATCGTTGATTTTGGAAGCCTCGCAGAGCGGCGAAATGGATTATGCCCTTGCCGATATGTCGCAGGAAAGTTGGGTAAAACTTGAAACATCGCGCATTCCTTCTGTGGATATTAGCCTAAGATATGATTTTCTTTACAGTTATCAGCATTATTGTTCGGAACAGTTAACTTCGCGGGCATTTCCGCTGCTTTATATTCCGCTGTTCAAAGATGTTGACAAGGACGAAAGCGAAAAGATTAAAACCAACGTCCGCGAAGGCATCAAAAACCTTTACACAAGGCAACTTTCCAATGGCGGTTTTGTTTATTGGGCAGGTTCTTCTCAAATCAATGACTGGATTACTTCCTATGCGGGCAATTTCCTTGTAGCAGCCAAAGAACGCGGCTACGAGGTTAATGAAGGAGTGCTTAAACGCTGGAAAAACTATCAGCAAAAAACAGCTCAAAACTTTTCGTCAAGTTCGGCTCAAAACTCCTTTTCCAATTATTCGGAATTGCAGCAGGCATACCGCCTCTACACGCTTGCACTTGCAGGTTCGCCCGAATTGGGAGCAATGAACCGCCTCAAAGAAAGCGGCAATCTTTCCATACAGACACGCTGGCGGCTGGCTTCGGCTTATGCTGTATGTGGAAAAATAAAAGTGGCGGAAGAGTTGGTTCGCAATGTTTCTACACAAATAGAAAAATATGATGGCGCGGAATATTACACCTACGGCTCTTTCGACAGGGACGAGGCGATGATTCTCGAAACTCTTGTACTGATGGGACGAATAAAAGATGCTTTTGGGGTAGCACAGGAAGTATCCGCCAGTTTATCGCGGGAAACTTCTTTCAGCACGCAATCAACAGCGTTTGCGCTTGTGGCAATGGGCAGCCTTGCCGAAAAGATGTCGGGCTCGCTCGATTATTCGTGGAAAGTGAATGGAAATGCCCAAAAAGCCGTAAAATCGGCAAAAGCCATTGTGCAGCATAATATTTCGACCAAAACGGCAAGAGGTAAAGTGTCCATTACAAACACAGGCAAGGGCGCGATTTATGCCAATCTCGTCTGCTATAGCCGTCCTGCGAAAGATACTTTGCCAGAAACGAGCCACAATCTGAATATTACCGTAAGTTATACCGACATTAACGGCAATACGGTTAATGTTTCCTCTTTGAGTCAAGGCACTGATTTTTATGCAAATATAAAAGTTGCGAACACCGGATTTGGCAATTATTACAATCTGGCATTGTCCTGCATTATTCCATCAGGCTGGGAGATTTTTAACAGCAGATATTTTGACAGAGAGGAAAATAACGAGGAAAGCAACAGCAATTCGTCCGTTTTCGACTATCAGGATATTCGGGACGACCGCGTTTTGACCTATTTCTCCCTTCAACAGGGGCAAAGCAAAACAATAAATATCAGGTTACAAACCTCTTATCTTGGCTCTTTTGTGTTGCCCGCCGTACTTTGCGAAGCAATGTACGACACCTCCGTTTTTGCCCGCACAAAAGCAAGAAGAGTGGAAGTGGTGAGGTAAATTGAGAATTGAGAATTGAGAATTGAGAATTAAAAGACAGTGTTTTATCTTTATTTTTCAAAAATTAAGTATTACTTTTGTTTCCATAAATAAATTATATGAATATCGTATCTAATACCCAAAATCACTTCCAAATACCCGTCATTGCGGGAATGCTGAACTTGATTCAGTACCGCAATGACGAATACATTTTACACAATTAACACAATTCTCATAATCAAACATGTGAATTATGAAAATTCTGAAATTTTGTAAAAAAATAAATTTGCACTATTAAAAAAAAGTATTACCTTTGCACCCGATTTTTATATACAAAAAAAGATTAAAATAGATAACTAAAAAATATGACAGGTTGCTTGCAAATGTTAATGATTATAGCGTTACGGACAGAAAAAGACCGTAACTCGTTGATTGTGAGCAAGTTACCCCCCCCCCCCCCAAGTCGTTGATTATCAAGCAGTTACGTGTTTTTCGCCGTAATTGTATGATTTATATACAGTCTGTTAATAACAACAGACTGCCTTTGCTGTGTTTAGAAACAGGGAACAGGGAAAAAGGAGCAGGGATAGGGAAACAACGGTTTTCGCTCGCGCCGATTTTAATCGGTGCGTGTAACAAAGAGGCACGATTTGTAAAATCGCGATGTAGGGGTTAAAAATTTTTAACCCCAAAAATGTGCAACGCAAATATAACCCCCCTTGCCCGAAATTTCCCCTTTTATAAAGGGGAATTAAAGGGGTTATAAAAAAACGAAAAATTATTTTTTAATTATATAAATAAAGGATTATTCAAAATGAAACCAACAAAATTATTTTTTTTCACACTGCTTTTCGCAGTGATGGCGGCG